>JBAZZL010000026.1:0-16965 GCA_041658785.1 Patescibacteria group bacterium | reverse complement strand
ATTTTATTAAATGTTAATAAAATCATCTTAGCAGAATTGAAATCGTGCGCAATCAAAAAATGCTAATTTTTCTTTATTATTAGCTAAATTGTAAGGTGCGAAATGTTGCTTAACGCAACACTAGTGCGATGCACGATTCACGCAACACGATACAATTCGCCATGCGTCATGCTGTGTGAATCATGCATCATGTTAAAAGGGCGTGTAGCTCAGCTGGCTAGAGCGTTACACTGATAATGTAAAGGTCCCTGGTTCGATTCCAGGCACGCCCACCGAATCACGATACGCGATGCACACAACACGACCCATTGGCATGATGCATGATGCATGATGCATGATGCATCATGCCATGAATCATACTGTGTGCATCATGATGTAGTATTTATGCCGCGAAAACAAAAATACAATTCGGATAGCGATCGGTCTTTGATTGATAATCAAGAAATGGCTGAGATGAAAGAGGCGGAAGATGCCGCCGGAGAAAAACGGCAAGAAAAACAATCACGCGCCGGCAGATTTTTTGAATCAATCGGACTGTTTTTTCTTGAGTTGATTAAAGTCGCTCTCTTGGCCGGCATCACCATTGGATTAGTCCGCTATTTTTTATTCAAGCCTTTTTATGTAAAAGGACAATCAATGGAGTCTACTTTTTTTGAGCATGAATATTTGATTATTGATGAATTAAGCTATCGATTGAGGGATCCGGGCAGGGGCGAGGTGGTGGTTTTTCGCTCCCCGATCAATCCCAAGGATTTTTATCTAAAACGGATTGTTGGTCTGCCTAATGAACGCGTTAAAATTGAGAATAACAAGGTAATTATTTATAATGAATTGTATCCGCAAGGCGCGGTCTTGGATGAAGATTATCTTGACGTTGATACCCAGACACTCGGTTCGGTAAATGTTACACTTGGGAATGATCAGTATTTTGTGTTGGGCGATAATCGGGATGCCAGTTTTGATTCCAGGCGCTTTGGACCAATCAACCGCGACGTAATGATAGGACGCACATGGTTTCGCGGTTACCCGTTTACCCGCGCCGGCCTGTTTGAGGTTCCGGAGTATAAATTGTAATCATTGAAGCATTTTTTTTATACTCAATTGCTATTTAAATTCCGTATAATACTCCGTAGCTTAACGTTAAATTATAGCTAAAACTTAACAAAATAATTAGAATTTAATTTTTGCAAAATCGGAATTAATAAGGCGAAGGAGTATATTTACCATTTTTTTGATCAAATATTCATTAAAAAAAAATATGATAAAAAAAAAGCCAAGTCTGAAAAAGATTAAGTCGGAAAAAACGCCCGCGGATATGCAAAAAAAAATAAAAAAGAGTAAAGATTTTCAAAAAGAGCAAAAAAAAGAAGCAAGATTGTCAGGCTCCAATACCAAGACGCCAAATCTCCTCAGAGGATTCAAAGATATAATGCCAAAAGATGAATATTACTGGAAGCTGATGCGTCATGCCGCAGAGGGAATAGCAGAGGCTTATGGCTTTTCTTGGATAGAGACTCCAATTTTAGAAGAGGCTTCACTTTTTGTCCGTTCACTCGGCAAAGGAACAGATGTGATTGAAAAAGAGATGTATATTTTTGAAGATGCAGATGGCAAGAAGGTTGCCTTGAGGCCCGAAGCGACAGCATCGGTAGCTAGAGCGTATATCGCGCATGGCATGCAAACAGCGCCCCAGCCGGTTAAAGTGTGGTATTGGGGGCAGATGTTTCGCCATGATCGGCCGCAGGCAGGGCGTTATCGGGAATTTCATCAGTTTTCGTGCGAATCACTGGGTGTGCATGAACCAGTAGTAGATGCAGAGTTGATCGTGGTAGCATATAATTTTTTAAGAGATCTCGGAATATCCTCACAGGTGCGCATCAACAGTATTGGCACTCTTGAAGACAGAGAGCGGTATATTATTGAGTTGGTGGGTTACTTGCGCAGCAAACGCAGTTATTTGTGTGAAGATTGCAGAAAAAGAATCAACAAAAATCCTCTGCGGTGTTTGGATTGCAAGCAAGAGCAGTGCCGTCCGATTTTGGAAGAGGCTCCGCAGATTATTGATTGGCTGGGGGATGATTCAAAAAAGTTTTTTATGACTGTGCTTGAGTATTTAGATGAGGTAGATGTTCCATACACGCTTGATTCAACTTTGGTGCGCGGGCTTGATTATTATACGGATACTGTTTTTGAGCTTTATCAAGAAGATGAGGAAGGCGGAGCGCAGAGCGCGCTTTGCGGAGGCGGCCGTTACAATGGGTTGACAGAACAGCTGGGCGGCCAGCCTACTCCTGGCAGTGGTTTTTCAATCGGTCTTGAACGTGTTACTACTGTCTTGAGGCGGAACCTGCAGGATGATATGGACAAGACTGTTTCACAGGGGCCAAAATTGTTTTTTGCGCAACTTGGAGAACAAGCGCGCCGCCGGTCGTTGTATCTGATTGAAGAGTTGCGTAGAAATGGTCTCGTTGTCAGGCATAATCTTGGCAAGTCGTCTCTAAAAGCGCAACTTGAATTGGCAAATAAATTTGGTGTTACCCATACAATAATTTTAGGGCAAAAAGAATTTCAAGACGGGACGATAATAATACACGATATGGAGTCTGGAATTCAGGAAATTATTGACCAGAAGAAGTTGAAGCAAGAAGTCAAGAAGTTGATTGGGGAATGACAGACAATGACATTTCGTAATTCACAGAAAGATAGTAAAATTAATTCAATAATTCACCGAGGAGGTGACAATTGTGTCAGAAATCAAAAGAAAGAAAGGCGAGTCATTTGATGCTTTTATGCGGAGAGTGAAGCGCCGCTGGCAGCAGTCAGGCAAGCTCTTGCAGGCAAGGAAAGTAAAGTTTTTTGTGCCAAAAAAGAGCAAAAATTTACAGCGAAAAAGCGCTGTGCGAAAAGTTAAGCTTATCTCAAAGATAACATATCTTCGAAAAATTGGTAAATTGCCGGAAGAAGAAGATAAATTTGATAGAAATAATAGAAGAAGATAGGACAGAAGATAGGACAAAGGTAAAAATTTGTGCATACAACTTGATAAAGTTGTATGCACAGGCATATTTGTTGTTGTGAAAGCAAAATAGTGTTATACTAATGACTGGGTATAGCGCTATTTTTTTATGTCATTACGCAATGATATTAGTATTGCGCGGGAGCAGGCAATGAAAAGTGGAAAAAAGGAAGATCTTTCGACATTGAGGATGGTTATTTCTGCAATAAAAAATTTAGAGATTGAAAAGAGGAGAGAGTTGTCAGATGAAGATGTCCAAAACGTCATTATCACGCAAGTCAAGCAGTTGCGGGATTCTTTGTCGGATTTTGAGCGTGGAGGCAGAGATGATTTGGTAAAAAGAGCCCAAGCAGAGCTGACGTTGCTTTCGGCATATCTGCCGGCGCAGTTGGGAGAAGGAGATTTGATATCGCGCGTAAAAGAATTATTGAATAGTTTGGGAAACAAAGAAAAGATCAATATGGGTCAAGCAATGGGAGCAGTAATGAAAGAATTGAAAGGAAAAGCTGACGGGAAAAGAATAAAAGAGGCGGTAGAGCAAATTTTAAACTCCAAATCTTAAATCAGATAATGATTTTTCGTAATTTAAAGTAGTCAGCCTTTAGAGCTTGTTAACACAGTTTTTTATGCGTATGCAAAAGTGTGACAATACTCTGATAAAAATAATGCTCGCTATAGTATTGGCGGGAGGTGTTTTATTTTTTGCGTTTTCCGGAGTCGTGGATGTGTCTGCCCAAGATACTTTTGGCGTAAAAGATTTTCAAGAGGAGACTTTGCTGTCAAATGTTGATATCCGCATTATTATTGGAAGAATTATTCGCGCGGCGCTTGGACTGCTCGGCATTATCGCTTTTTCTATTATCGTATACGCCGGGTATATAATAATGCTTTCCGGCGGCGAGGAAGAAAAAATTACCAAGGGCAAAAAGATTTTAATTAACGCTGTTATTGGATTGGCAATAATTTTATCAGCGCTTACAATTGTCCAATTTATTCTAAACGCGCTGGGCAGGGCAACAGGTATGTTTGGAGATGAAGGGGGAGGCGGAGCGCCAATATTCACCCAATTTTCCGGCAGCGGAGCTTTGGGCGATATTGTGCAGGATCACTATCCATATAGAGATCAGACCGGAGTCAAACGCAACGTAAAAATCGCTGTGACATTTCGCGAGGGAATTGATCCCTCCAGTGTGGTTGAAAACACCAATAAAAATTGTTTGACAGAAGACGGCGCTGCCACTGCCGATAGAGATGTTTGCGTTTTTGATGATGAGGGTTTCCCGACAGTAAGGCCATATTACGGCGATTGTATCGCGCCGGATTCGGACATAGAATTTAATAAGCGCGTCCATTGCGATAATCTAAAAGTGGACAGTGTTGAAATTTATAAATCAAACGAAGAAGGCGCCGCGATAGCTGAAGAGAAAGTTGGAACAGCGGTAAGAATTTATTATGAAGGCGCGGGAATTGATCGGGTGGCAAAACAATTTTTGTTTGATCCTTTTGATTCTCTGGGGGATGATTTGGCAGATGTCTGGTATGCAGTCAAGTTGACAAATAATATCAAAAAAGCTGATGGAAAGACCGGAGCTTTTGATTTTACCAGAGGAGGAGAATACTGGTGGAAATTTCAGACCGACACAGAATATGATTACGATCCGCCTTATGTGGCCAGAGTATTCCCCGAGCAAGGAGAGAAGATAGCAAAAAATGTTATTGTAAAGATTGTCTTCAGCGAGGCGATGAATCCAATGACAGTGCAAGGAAGAATAAATGATGGAGCTAACTCATTTACAAATGTAATTTTTGGCACCACGACTGTCCATGGAGAGTGGAGAATCGCCAATGGCTATCGAACGGTTGAATTTATTTCTGATGAGGCCTGCGGGAGAAACAGCTGCGGTGAGCCAATCTATTGCCTGCCAGTTATTCCTTGCGGCGAGGATTCAGACTTATGTCCTCTTACGCCATATGAAGTTTTGGCGCGTACCGCGAGTTCAACCGAACCCGCTTCTTGGGTGTGGGCAGGCGGGCCGCTGTTTGATGGTGTTTTGGATATGTACGACAACACGCTTGACAGTGATCCTTTGGGCGCAAGAAATCCCAAGCCGCAGGTTCCTCTTGATCTCCTCCTAATAGGAGATGGTGAACGTAATCCAGATAATTATCATTGGAGTTTTGATATTGAAAATAAAATTGATAGGACATCTCCTTATGTTCGCCAGATTGTCCCGTCAGCGGATGAGCCTGGCGTGCCTGGAAATGCTGATATTCGCTTGACATTCAATATGGAGATGTCAGAGACTTCACTTGATGATGGCGTATCTCTTGAAGAATACAGCAACGATTATCCCGATAGCGGCGAACTTGGCTTTTTTGTTCGTTCAAATTCAACAGTGGAAGATAGGATCAGAGTGACATATACAGATTTAGAACAAGTGCGGCCGCTCGGACCGGGCGGGCTGGACTTGTTTTACTTCGCGGCAGTTTCCAGCTCCGCAAGAGGTTGGAATGGTTTTTGTTTGTATCCGGGGCGCGGTCCGCTTGGGGAGGCTTGCAGTTATTCAGAGTCAGCAGACGGAGTTGTGGCAGAAGAAGGCTGCGTTCCTGTTGATATGAGGGATAATAATAAAGACACTGGCTGTGCTTGGTCAAACGCTCCGAAGGTCTTTCCAAATGTTGATGCCTGTGTTGGTATTTTGAAAGACAATAGTCCGCCGTGAAATAATTAAGAGATATAAAAATAAATTGAAATAGAGAAATAATGCCGATTTGTTTGGCGCTTGAGATATCTTTTTTATGTCTAGTTGGCCGACAATAAAACGCGGGTGTTTGGCGCTCTCATTGTTAGCAGTAATCGGGCTGGCTGTTTTTGCGTTTGCAGAGCCAATATTCGCGCAGACGGCCGCAGATGACTCATTTGGGCTTCAAGATTTTGAAAATACTACCGAGCTTGGCGCGCAAGACATTAGAGTGACTGTTGCCAAGATAATCCGCGCGGTTTTGGGTCTGCTTGGCATCATTGTTTTGGTGATTGTAATTTATGGCGGATACATGTACATGACTGCCGGCGGACAAGAAGAGAAAATTACTACCGCGAAAAAGATATTGGTCAATGGCGCAATCGGATTAGTAATAATTTTATCATCACTGGCTATTACGCAATTTATATTAAGCAGGCTGGCCGACGCAACCGGTTTTGGCCGCGGCGGCGAGGATGAAAGAGACGACACCTGTTTGACTTTTGGCGCGTGCAACCCGCCAATTGACGAATGCGCGGAAAGGCATTTTGTCATAAAAAGCATTACACCGAGTACGCCAAATCCAAATGATCCTACCGGAATGAGCAATATAGTGGTAAGAGCTTTGTTTAGCCGGCCGGTGAATTCTCTTGTTGATGTGCAAAACGCGATAACATTAAAAACAGACGGCGGCACCGAGCTGCCCTGGAAGGGTGGGGCGCGGAAAGAAGACGGTTATGTGATAGAGGCGGTTTTTGATGGTACCGAGGGAGAACCGGAGGCAATGGATCTGCTTGGCGACGATACTAAGTGGAAAATTGAGGGCGACGCGATCATTCGCGATTTGGGCGACGCGGCGCGAGACAAAGCAGCGCTTTTTGAGGTAAGAACCGGACCGGGCAAAATGATTTATGAACTTGCCGCCAGCGAGGAAACCGGCGCTTATTCGGCGCTCGGTTGGGAAATGAAGGCGAGTTCGTATAAGTTTGAATTAGTCGTGACTTTTGACACCGAAGCTGAACTTTCTCACAGTTTGATTTATTCTACCTTGGTGACATCGGCTTTGGTGGAGCGGCAAGGGGACGCGATGGTTGGTTATCTTCCTCTCGGCGCTTTGGTCGATGGCCTGTGGCATACGGTAAGGCGGGATATTGTTAAAGATTTCAAAGAGTTGTTTCCCGAGGTGGCGATAGAGAGAGGGGTGGTGGCAGTAACAATAATTGGCATGACTGGGGCGCGAATTGGCGTTGATAATTTGATTCTTGGCCCGAGCGTCGCCAGTTTTTCATCGTTTGAACGGCTCCTCCCGGACAATTATGAAACATCTGTAAGCCAAGAAATTATCAGCCAGGGCGGCGAGGTCCTTGAATGGGGCGAGGTTGAAGAGGGGTGTGTTTTCCCTTCCAGCGCAAAGTTTACCGTAGATGCGGATAAAATTGATTCCACTCCGCCGGATGCGCTGTTGATGGTTGATGGCAACCGCGCTCGCAACAATATGATCCTCACTGGCGGCGAGAGGCATGTATTTCACAGTTTGATCAATGATGAGTCTGGCTTTGCGTATACGCATCTAAATATTTCAAATATCACGCGCCGCGACAGGCTTTTTGAGGAGCCATTTAACGTATACGACGGGCCGCGTGTTGATTTTGGGTCATCGGCTGAATTTCCATTTGCTCGTGAACTGACGCCTCCGGGGAATCCGCGAGCTCTTCCCGCTTATTATCTAATGAGTCTGGAAACTTTTGATATTGATCATAATCGGAATTTGGCAACATCCACTTTTGTAGTTCTTGGCGGAAATTGCGATCCTGAAACCGGAGAACCTGTAGCTCCAGAGTTTGCCGATGAATGTTTAATTCCGCCAGGCGGCGACTGCGCGGAAGATTGGCAGTGTTCATCGCAAGTTTGCGACGAGTTGACAAGCAAGTGCCTTGCGTGGCCCATGATAACGAACGTTGATCCGTGGGATGGCGCGGAAAAGAATTGGATAACAATCAGCGGACGATATTTTGGAGAACAGGAAGGAACTGTTAATTTTGGTTATGAAGTTGATGGTGAGACGAAATGGGTTTTGGCCAAAACGCCGGCAGAGTGCCGAGGCATTACCGACCCATGGACTGATACTTGGATAATCGTTGAAGTGCCGACGGATTTTGATTTGCCGATTGATGCATTGAGCAGTATTAGAGTCAGCCGTAAAGATCAGCCGACTTTTCAAGATTCAACCACGGATAGCCACGGTCCTCAGCCTGGAGATCGCGATTTTGCCGGCTGGTTTACAAAGAATAATATCAAGCGGCCGGGACTTTGTTATCTTGGTGTTGCCAAAAATCAAACAACAGCAGACGGCGAGGCTTTGACAGAAAGAGCAAATGCCGCGCCTCCGAATACAGAACTTGACGCTTTTGGCGTTGCTTTTGGCGCAGAAAGAGGGGGCGTCAAATTCAAGGTCAAAGCAAGAGACGCTTTTGTATATATTCCTGGTGAAATAACCAGCTGGCAAGATGATAAAGTCGGCACTAGAGTGCCGGAGAGCGCGGATAAAGGCCGGCTTTTGGCGCATGTGACCAGTACTAGCGGTTACAGAAGCAATGAAGTGCCGTTTACTGTCACAGAAAAAGGAAAGTCAGTCATGCCCTTTATTTCCTCAATTATTCCAACCAGCACTTCTCCTGGCAGTTTTGTTACCGTGTTTGGGACGCGGTTTGGCAATAATCAGGGCACAGCATGGTTGTCTGATAGCCCGGCAAATGCGGTAAAGTGCCTTGATTCACAGACTCGCGGAGGTGTTTATTGTGAACGGATTGACATAAATTCTGAAATATATGGCCAGTGTGAAGACTCGTGGCATGATAATCAAGTGATAGTTTTAATGCCGGCTGAAACATCCCCGGGCGCGTATTATATTATTCTTGAAACGGCCGAGCATCTGGCCACAACAGGCGACACCTCAATAGAAATCACGGAAGATCCTCCTGCGCCGGGTATTTGCAGTTTGGTTCCGATCAAAGGCCTGGCGCCGCTTCCAGAAAGCTCTGAACCGCTAGTCTTTGGCGGGCTGAACTTTTCTGAAAATCCAAAGGTGTATTTTCCAAGGCGATATTTGACTGAAGGCGATTATAATTTTGATTTTAGTGATTTTAGCACATGGCTAAATTCTACACAGTCAGACGATTATGGAACGGTTTTGGTTTCTGTGAGCGATACAGAGATAAGAAGCAGGATTCCGGCGGCAGATGGGGTTTCTATGGAGAGCGGGCCATTATTTGTTGTTTCCAAAGATGGAGAGATAAGTAATCCAGTTTTTTATACGGTTAGTGATTGTAGAGAAGATATTAAAAATGGCGTGGAACCTCCGCATCCTGTGTATCGCTGTTGCGAGTCGGGAGAGGAGACAGGACTTTGGAAGCATGAAAGCTACGCTTGCGCCGGTGAAATTCGAGAAGCGGGCTATGTCTGGCGTTTTACCACAGGGAAAATACCCAATGCGCCGCAAGTGGCGGAGGAATGCAATGAGATCGGGTGGAACGACGCGGCAGCGCGGATGGAGCATCCATCGCCTGTGCCATGGGAACAATGGGACAAAGGCAAAGAAGTTTGCGTCAACGCCAATGTGGCGGTGCGATTTATCGGCGCTCCGGCAATGGATGCCCTTACATTGACGGAAGAGAATGTCCGATTATTTAAATGCAATAGCGGCGAGGATAAGATTGATGACTCGGAATGCGAAGCGGTTGGCTTGGGTCCGCTTGGACCTGAGGCATTTTCCGGAGCGCAGGTTCTTACCATTCTCGCGAACGATATGGATGCTCCCAAACTGGAGCCAGACACATGGTATCGTGTTGAGCTTTCCCGCGATATTACTTCTTATAACGCTATCACCGTGGCTGGCAGGCCGGTAATTGAACGCACGCCCTTGCGCGCTACCCGTCCTTGCGGCGGCGACAGCGCCTATTGTTTTGATTTTCGCACCAGCCCGACCGGTGAGAGGTGCACTTTAATCGGCGCTTTTATTACGCCGGCGGTTTATACGGCTTATTCCTTGGGACGCATTAGGGATCCATTTAGCGACCTTATTTATCAGGTCTTGGGAAAAGGCAGCCAGGAGTGTTCGGTTTTGAATGTGGCGGGCATGGATTGGCGTTGGCGGCCGCAACTTTCCGAGGACACGGATTTTGACAAAGCCGCTTTATTGCCGCTTTCTGATACCCCGCAAAAAGATAAACGGCTGGCTGATGCGAAAAAGCACACCGCGCCGGACAAGGTTGACATTTCGGCGGAAGTCCCTCTGCAACGTTCCAGTATTGAATTAGCGAAAGCGGACCTCTGGGCTACGCTTGGTCTCGCGCCTGAGCAGAAACTTTCTTTCACTTCGCCGGCGGACTCGCGGAGCATACCAGACATTCAAAATTTATTTACTTTTTATTCTGACACAACAATGGATGTATCTTTTCGGCTTAATGAAATAAGCTGGGAGGGCGCTGGAACCAAAACAAGAATCTTGTTGGAAAAAGAACAAGAATTTCAAATAACAGTGGAAGAACAGAAACTAGGACCTGACAGGTTGCGATATTTGGTTGTTGTTTTGAATTCGTTCGGCCTTGGATCCGGGGGGCACGTCCGTTATCAGTTTGATATCAAGAATCCGGGCGAAAGCTGGAAATTTGATTTAGTTAAACTAAAAGTTGATGTAAAAGATAGAGAGGTGGGGATATTTGTCAATGGAACGCCGCTTACCTCGTTTACGCTTATTGGCGATTTTACGGAAATACGCGCGGGGAGCCCGCTTGTATTGGGCGGATGGCAGGATCGCTGGGACGACACCGTGCTTTACGGGTCAGTTGAATCTCTAACCTTCGTCCGACGGCGGACCGCGGCGCCGAATGTGGAGGAGACGATCACCGCGCAGGCGGATTTGACGATTAATTTAGGCGACGCAAAGGTGATTGATTACTGGCCCAGATGTACTACTGCTTGTATAGACGCAGGTGTTGGGGCTAGTTTTAATAGACAGATGTCAACGTCCACATACGGAAGCGGAGTAAAAGTTTATGAGTGTCCGGACGAGAGATGCGAAGTGGGCGAGGCAGATAGATTTAACGATATTGTGGTGGATGAACAGCATTCGGACGAGAAAATTCTAGCGCTTAATCTTCGCGGCAATTCATTTTTTTCTACCAGCACATGGTATTTGGTAGAATTGACCAGTACGATCAAAATGATTGGCGGGTACAATGATGATGGGACAATACGCGAGGGCGAAGGGCTTAAACCATTTAGCTGGAAGTTTAGAACCAAAGCGGATGATTCTCCGTGCATTGCGGATAGCGTTGTGGTTGAGCCGATTTCTTTTGTCGCGTATTTTGTGGGCGAGCGGACAGATTATCGCGCCACGCCGTTTGGCGAGCCAGACGAGTGCACGACGCAAGGCCAGCGGCTTAATCCGTGGAATTTTGATTGGTCTTGGCTTTCCGCGGATACCAAAGTGGCGAAAGTGACTAATTTTTCCGCCAGCCGCGAGTCGGCCGAATGGTGCACTTCCGATTGCCTCCCCAAAGGCAGTGACATTTCGCGTGATCTTGTTTCTCCCGCTTTATGCGGCAATGGAAAAGTGGACGCTGGCGAGGATTGCGATATTGCGTCAAGTGGTGAGGTTGTTGGCGTGAGTTGCACTTATGAATGTTTGCGGCCGGGGAGCAGCGCGGAGGCTTGCGGCAACGGCGAAGTTGAATCGGCGTTAGGCGAAGAATGCGATCCCACGATTGATCAATTTTGTACTGATCAGTGTGTCTGGCAAGGGTCGTCGGCTTCGGCGACGGGCGCGGTGAATACGCCTGTCTGCGGCAGCGGCACAGTTACGCCGGGAGAAGACTGCGACACCGCTGATCCAGCGACGCGAGCAGGCTGTTCTAGCCAGTGCCTTCATCTTGGCGCCCCGCTGTCAAATAAATGGTGCGTTGATATAGCAGAAGAAGTTGAAAGTGTGCCAGAAGAATGCAGTCGCGCTGTGACTGTCTGCGGCAATGGCGTTATTGAATCAGGAGAAGAGTGCGAAATAAATGGCGGCGTGTTTACCGCTGAAACATGCGATGTGTCTTGTTTGCTAAAAAACGCTTGTGATTTGACTCTGCCGCCCCGATGGTGCGAAGAAGGCGCGGAAGGGTGCAATGATGATTGCAGTCTGGCCGGTTCATCAATAAATTATTCTGTTCCATCTTTTTGCGGTGATGGCGCGGTTGGCATGGGCGAGCATCCGAGATGTGAAATCGGCGGTGGCGACAGATTTGGCCTGCCTATACAGATAGTTGAAGCTGTGGGAGAGAGCCGAGATGTTGATTTGGCGACGCAATCGCAAAGTACGACGATTTACGCTGAAACTAGAGGATATAAAAATAGAGAGGAGAGAAACACACCGCTTGATTTTGAAGCAAGAGCAAGAGGCAGAGCGGATTATTACCTGCAATGCAGTTATGAAGAATTTGCCTCGCCACAGGGCGACCCTCCCAGATATAATGACTGCCCCAACACCAGCTATGGCGTGGGGATAAATTCCTGCTGTTATCCGCGGCCGATGCGGCAAATGGAATATCCGGAGGATGGCGCGGAGAATGTTTGTAGGAATACAGCGATTGAAGCGACTTTTGATGGTTATCTTGATCCCAAAACAATTATTAATAATGTGTTTTTGGCCGAAGCGACTAGTACATTTGCCACCTGTCTCGGAGGCAGCAGCGCGGATGTAACAGATATAGCGGAACAAATTTTGGCCGATGCCAGTTCCGATGCTTTCTCGGGAAAGAGTGTGTCCATCTGGTCGCGGTTATGGGGAGGAGTGAAGCGATTATTGGCGCGCCTAGTTGGGCTTGAGGCGTATGCGCAGGAATTATCGCCGGTTTTGGATGTAGTGGAAGATGTTCTTCCTGCAATATTGCCTACTGTTCTCAATTTGCCGGGTCTTACGGGCGTGGCTTTGCCGGTTATTGTCCCTGATTTTTCGTCTAGACAACCTACGGTTCGCGATCTGATGAAACTGATGAAAGCGCGCTGGTGCGCGACCGATTTAACTTTCACGACAGCGGTCTCTTACGATTATTCAGCCGCGGGAGACCCCAATTCAATAGTGGAGCTTAAATTGAATGAACCGTTGCGGAAAGAAACAAGATACGCGATTTTCCTGCGCGGTGGGAAAAACGGCATTGCTGATGATTTTGGCGTGGGGATTAAACATCCAACAGCCAGTATTTTGGATGATGGTTGGCAGTTTGAAACAGGCTCCAATATTTGCCGGTTGGCAAAGGTGAAAGTAAATCCAGACAGTTATCTCTTTACAAAGCCGTATAGCACCAGTACATTTGAGGCAACGGCGATAAGTGAAAACGAACAAAGAATTGTGACAACCACAGTGTATGATTGGAAGTGGAGCTGGCTGCCGTCCAATAATCCGGTATTTGATATACCGCCAGTAAAATATTGGCATACCTCTACTACGGCGAAGACAGTTCTGGGAGCGCGTAATCTAGAGGGGACGCTTTTGGCTTACGCCAAGGCAAAAGTGATTGCTGATATGGGGGTGAGCAGCGATGAACTGCCTGCGTTTACCGGCAAGACCGAACTAGTAGCGCGTTTTTGCAATGTTATCTGGCCGCTTGATATCGACCGAAACGGAATTAACTGGAAGCCGTTTGAAGATACCGAATTTAATTTTAGTATGAGTTACTGCGCGGACGCGGGACAGCTTGGTAACGAGGCGGACGACCTCCCGCTTTTAGAAAAACGTTTAGAACTTTCGCCAAATGCAGGTTATTACGAATATGGTGGAGTAGTAGTATCAAAACCGTTTGTAGATACCTATGTCGGAAAAGACAAAATCGATGTTACTGATATTGCAACGAATATTAGACAGGGTCAGGCAACTGGTTTGAATCAAGATATAATTAATGCAGAATCAAATATTCTTTCTCAAGCCATTCTTGGAGGGAGTTTGCTTGATCCAGCATTGGTTCAGTATATAGAACCAGAATCAGTATCTTTATCCAAAGACATCCTCAAACGTTATCTTTTCTTTAATAATGATAATGAAGATGTTATTGGCATTCAGATTTTCACCAATCCGAATAGAAAAACCGCGGCGCAATGGTATACAGAACGTTATAGCAATCTAGGAGAATATAACCCGGTTTCAATTCATGATTTTGACGCGATTACCAATGGCAATAGTTATTATATAAACGCGTTTAATGAGATAAATAGGGAAGATAGCAAGCGGACGCTTTATAACAATATCTACCATTTTAGCATCAACGAAGGCGCCCAAGCGCTAACACGGGCAGTTTTTGAGCAATTAATTAATTCTTTGAGGTTTAATATCAATATACCAGAAATTAATTATTGTTTATTGAGCGGCGATCCCGGTTTTTCCGAAGATTTTTCCGGCGAGCATCAATGCGCCACCGATTTTGACTGCCGTGATTTTTATGGAAAAGAAAAAAGCGGGACTATCGGCGTATGCGGGAATGGGCGTTCAAAGTTATTGCGGGATTGGAGTCGGCTCCATGATATACGATATATTCAAAATACAATTGACGCCGAGGGAGACGGGTATCAGGAGTTGGCGAGCGGTACCTATTACCCGGGCTACACTGTTTCAAAATGGGGATCATGGAACAACACTTTGGGCAAAATTGTCGGCAGTCTGCCGATGGATCGCATCAACCAGTGGACAGTATGCGGCGATAAAGAGGGAGTTGACCAGCAGACCTGCTGGGACGCGGCTTCATCCACATATTATTGTCCGGCATTTTCCAGCGTTTATGAATATGAATTTGTAAGCAGCAGTCCGAGATCATACAAGATTCACGCGCCGCTTGAATATTTTAATAATGGCAATAGAATATTAAATTACCGAGGCGGTTTGTTGACATCAGAATTTATTAATTTTGCGAAATTTGATAGCGAACCATGGTGCCGCAGGTCGGTAGAAAGCCCGTTTGGCGAAAAGTGCGGAGATAGAGTGGTGCAGAGGCGGGGAGCGGACAAGACAACAGGAACAGTTGATGACGAAGAGTGCGATCCGCCCGGATCGGCCGGGATGGGGAATAAGGGCGTGGTCAGCTTTACCAATCCGGGCGAATGCAATGATGGCACAAAAAGAAGTTGCGTCAGCAATGCCGGTTGCGCTTGGTCCAATGTAGTCGCGACTACAGACAATCCCATCATTGGTTCACCCCTGCAGCCCTTGGAGACCTCGGTCCAGTTGATAGATAAAATAATACGTTTGGACGAGACCGAAAAAGTCTGTCTATCTGGCAATGATGAAAGAGATAAAAATATTATTTACCAGGAAATAAAAATTTGGAAAGGAAAAGATAATTGGACCGTTACCGGCGACGGGACATTACAGATCAACGAAGACGCGGATCCGGAGCGAAAAACATTTTTGACATTTAAAGTGGGCGAAGGGCCGGCCAATATGCGGTATACATTTTCCGCTTCTCCACCATTGGTCGATCGTACCGTTAGCGAGGAATCTGTTTTGCGTTGGGATATGGATGTGAAGTCCTATAAATTTGAGATGTTGGTAAATTTGGCCACCAATACTGGCGGGTCGCGCAGTATCGTTTATTCAACTTACGCGGAACAGGCCGAGGTAGTTAATAGAGTTGGTTATATTCCTCTCGGCCGTCTTAATGATGAAGAGTGGCACACCGTGTCGCGGGAAATAGTGGAAGATTTTGACAGTCTATTCGGCGGCGAACAGGCGACCGGCATTAATTTTATTCAAATAATCGGCATGACCGGAGCCTGGATAAATATTGATAATTTAAAACTGGACGCGGCCGTTCTTGAAGACGGGGCAATGGAAAGCAACGAAGAAATCGGTGTCTTTCGTTGCGCGGCGGACAGTTATTGCCGGCAATCATTGAATTATCTTAATCCGTGGTCGGTAAACAAAGGAGAATTGCCAGAGCTCGCGCCTACGTCGCCATTTCGCGAGCTTATTGGCGGCCAGTCTCAGCCGGTTTCCGGTCCAGTTTCCGGTATAACAGATCCGAATCCCACCCTCAAGGATCTGTTACCTATGGATATACAGACTGTAATTGGAGATGTCTTTCGTTCCATTACCGGCAGCGCCAATCCGTTGAATCTGACCCAGAGTTATCTTGACGCGAAAAGTGGAAAGTTCACTTGCGGCGAAATCGGAGATTCCGTTTCGTTCCTAAATCAGTTTACGGACGAAACCGTAGCTTGCGAAGGAGCGAGTGCGGACACGAAGATAGACAACTGCTCTGCCGGCGAACGAGCCTCATGGAGTTGCGATAATTCCTGCCAGTTTGTTTATGATCAGTGTCAAGGAGCGAACGACTGTGGCAATGGAATCGTGGAAAGGAGAGAAAAGTGCGATGACGGCAGATTGAACGGGACATACGGCCATTGCGCGGATGCAACCAGCATTTATTTTAATCGCAGGCTCGTTAGAGCATGCCAAGGACCGCATCAGCAGTATTGCGGCAATGAGATAAAAGATACAAAAGACGGCGTTCCTTTGGAGTTTTGCGATACAAAATTGTTGCCGCTTTATAAAATTGACGGTCCGGCCGGCACCTGCGCCCTTAATTGCCAGGGTCCGGGCGAATATTGCGGCGATGGTGTGGCGCAGAGCAACGAAGGAGAAGAGTGCGATGATGGGAATAGAAAGAATCTGGATGGATGCAATGAAAGATGTAAAAAAGATAATCAAGCTTGTAAAAACGCGATAGAGCAGTTTACCACTACTACCAATAAGACAACATTTTATCTGAATGATTATATTAATAGAGTTCCCGCTTTAGACCCCGCTTTGCCGTTATCTTATAGCAACCCTTTGGCAGCATGTTTTGAAAAAACAACCGGACATGATGTTTGTTCTCTGTACAATTTATTTTGCGATCAGGTGAATGTGAATGAAAGGTCGCAAGCAATTACTTCAGAAAGATTGGCTTGGAATGGTTGTAACTCAGACGAAATATCCGAAAGTTACGCTACCATCGCTGGCAGGCAATTGCATATCTGCATAAAAACAATTGAACCGAGAGAAGGCGCGGAGGCAATAAGCGAATCTACCATAAAATGGGAAAGTAACGGTTGTCCTCCTGGATTTACAACTTCCACTCCTGGGGTACAGGTTGAAGGTAAAACACTTTATGTTTGCTACAAGAAGGCGGTTAT
>JBAZZL010000025.1:0-17125 GCA_041658785.1 Patescibacteria group bacterium | reverse complement strand
AGTTGACAGTTGACAGTTGACAGTTGACAGTTGACAGTTGACAGTTGACAGTTGACAGTTGACAGTTGACAGTTGACAGTTGACAGTTGACAGTTGACAGTTGACAGTTGACAGTTGACAGTTGACAGTTGACAAAAGACGGCTAAGAGGCCGTTTTTTTTATACAAACACTGGCATTGACTTTTATTTTATAGTATGATTGACTTATAAGCTGTCACGGTGATTTCGTGGCGGGAAAGAAAACCGCACCCATCATTGGTGGGCCGAGTACAGGAGAAGGAGAACATGATGTTTCCAAGGAATTCGTACTTGCTTGCAGCCATCCGCTTGGCCGTTTTGGCGGACATAGTCGCGGTCGTCGCCGCAGACATCTTTGGCCCTTTTACAGCGGGCCATCCCTCTGTTGTCTGGGCGGCGCTGGCTGGCATAGCAATGCCGGCCGGCATCTGGCTGATCATTGAGTTCATGATGTGTACGCGATACATGCGCCAGCTCGGGGAGGAGCCTTTCCTCAAAAAGGCCTTGCGCGTTTATTTCGTAAGTGGCCTGTCAGTACGGTTTCTAGCTGAATCTTTGAGAAAGAAGAAGGAAGGGGCTGTTCGCAGAGAGCAAGAGCACCTTGAAGCGGAACAAAGAGAGACAGCTCGTCGTTATCGGGAGTTGGTTCAACGCGCGGAGAAGCTCGGCGCAGAGGTGGTCCAGTGTGTGCGGGCAAGTTTCCAAAGCGGCAATCTCAAAGAGGCCGAGCGAAGAATCACACTGGCCGAACGCGACAAACCGTTGCTTGAACGAGCAGACCGTTTGGGTGTTCGCGATGCGGTTGCTTCGCTGCTTGGTTCTGACGCGCTTGATACAGCCGTTGAGTTCATGAATCGGACTGAACGGCGCAGGCACCTCATTGAGGAGGCGATGAAGCTGGATGCTGAAGACCTTGTCCGCGACTCTCTTGGAAATGATGATGAAGCGAGGGCATTAGAGCTCATCAAGAGTCAGAAGGAACGGTTGCGTCGAGCTGCCCAGCTGCGAGCGCTCGCAGATCGCCTCGCTGGTTTGTCTGATCACGTGAGTGATCTTTCCAAGGCGCGGCAGCTTCTGGCTTCTGTTGCGGCCAGCCTTAATGGCCACCGGCGAGAGTTTGATCAAGCTCTTTATGCCGCTGAAAAGGAAGTCCAGGCGGCTGAAGCCAAGTTTCAAAGGGCCAGGAAACGCAGCAGCCGGCCCAAGACGAACAGCCGGGAAACGCCGACTGTCGATTAGTGGTGATGGCGGTTTTAGAAGGGGGAAATATTGGGAAGGAACTGGAGGTCCTTCCCATCCCAATTATCATCTTTAGCTTGTAGAGATGATTGAGGATCAAAGAACTTCTTAAAAGGGAGTTTTTTGATTTTACTAAATTACAATTACTAAATTACTATTGACAATATCGCTTATTTTTAGTATTATATTGTCATTATAATTTTACTGTAATTTATAGATTATATGGGCAAAAGAAAGCATAATTTTGAAATGGAGCAAGTAAGAAGGAAAAAAGCAAAAATTCACCGAGACAAAAAAAAACTTAAACGTCTGCAAAAGGTTGCTGCGCAGCAGGCTAAATCAAGTGTTGACAAGGATGTTGATAATTAAAATTTATTTTTGGACCGGTAGTTCAACTGGTTAGAGCACCGCCCTGTCACGGCGGAAGTTGCGGGTTCGAGTCCCGTCCGGTCCGCACGGTTTCATTGTCATTGTATAATAAATATAGGAGCTTTTATCATAAAATGATAGGGCTTTTTTAGTTTATACACAGGTTAAGTTTGACACCGTATTACAATAGTATTACACTTAGAGTGTAATTTTTTTAACATAAATTATATGCGTCAAGTTCTTAGTCTTTCTCTCCCTGTCGCCGATGTGCGACAGATAAAACTTCTTACTAGAAAACGCGGCTATAATTCAGTGAGTTCGTATATTAGATATCTTTTTAAGGAAGATTCCGATTTAATCTCCGAAGCTGAATTGTTAAAAACAATCGGATCAGCCCGCAAAGAATATTGCGCTGGCAAATCGATTAAAGCGGAGTCGTTGGTCGATTTGGTATGATTATAACAAAAATTTTATATTCCTCTAAGTTCGCGGTTGAATTTAAAAAACTCCCCAAAGAATTAGTAATTCTAGCCGCCAAAAAAGAGAAAATTTTTAAGGCCAATCCTTTGCATCCTTCTCTTCGACTCCATGCCCTGCTAGGCAAGCTTAAAGGGTTGTGGTCAATTTCCATAACTGGAGGCTATCGAATAATTTTTGAACGCCAATCAAACGGCGACATTCTGTTTATCTCGGTTGGCAAACATGACATTTATCGGAATTTATAAATTTTGGCATGCCCTTGTGTTTTAGTTATAAAAATAACCTAATTTTACTTTCAAATTCTTCAACCGCGCGTAAAATCCAGACGTGTGTATTGAATTAAGCTTGAGTTTTTTGCAGTCGTAATGGTGCATCCATTCATGCATTAAAGTATCAACAAAGGTCTTGGGAGCAAGAATCTGACCGCGCACTGCTGTGCGGTTATTGATGTAGATATAATTTGATTGCGGGCGGTAATAGCCATATTGTTTAGAAACCACTCTGCCTTTATATTTTTTATGATATTGCCTTGCGTCAGAAATTTTGAGTTTTACGATATCTACCCGCGCCAAGTCGGCAAGTTGATCGAGTAGCTCGTCGCTTAGCCATTGCCGCTTTTGGGTATTTTTTGATTTCAACAATTCATGAAATAGCTTTCGCGTGTTTTCGAAAACTGGAAAATCTACGGCAGTGATTGAATTGCTGCGTTCATAGTTTGTTTGTCTTTTTTTGAAGGGAAACATAAAGGCATTATACCATGATTCATAGTAAACAAACTGTGAATATTTTTTTAAATTTTATTGTCAGCGCCTTTTGAATTTCATACATAAAAAAGACCCTCAAAGTGTTCGTCGCTGACAAATGGAGTGAAGGAGGGGGCACTCCCGCCAGCGTCGAACACCCTAAGGGCCTTTCAAATTGTTCAGCCATCTTAACACAACAGCTCTTGTTTGTCAAGAGCTAGTATGTGGAAAAAATTGGAAAAAATACTTTATTTCTGTGAATGACAAAAAGAGATAGTTTCGTAATTCACAGTTATTTGCAATTTTTAGAATCGGCCTATTTGACAAAATCAACAATTTTTTTGAATGTCTCTGGGTGCTTGGCAGCTATTTCAGACAAAACTTTTCGATCAAGGCCTACTTGCTTATTTATAAGATTCCCCATAAAGACGCTGTAGCTTACACCCAATGCTCTGGTTGCCGCGTTTATCCTGATCTGCCACAGAAGCCTCATGTCTCGTTTTTTAACCCGACGGTCCCTGTACGCGTGCATTCCCGCTTTGGTATCTGCGGTCTTCGCGGCCTTGTTAAGCTTTTTTAATCCGCCATGAAACCCTTTTACCCGTTTCATTAGATTTTTTCGTCTTTTTAAGTGTGATTTTCCTCTTTTTATTCTGGACATATTTGCTTTGCTAAATCTATAATCCTATATAATCATTGTTGCGTGTGATTTTCGGATTTATGATTTGTAAGGCATGGCTTGCCTGATAGTTTTTTTATACATTTTTTTTAGATCTTTATCACTGCGCTTGTTTCGCTTCACCTTGCCTGTTTCCCGTGAATTAAAATGATCCTGGCCATCAGTCCGTTTTAAGATCTTGCCGGATTTTTTTACTTTGAATCTTTTTGCGATTGCTTGGTGGGTCTTCATTTTAGGCATAGGCATTTTGCTAAATTTTCCCCAATGTTTTTCCGGCGCTTTATTTATTGCTGTGAATTACGAAACTATCCCTTTCGGTTATTTGACAGTGGCAATAGTATAGAGAGATTCCGTTTGTCTGTCAAGGATTTTTTCCCAGCATTTTTTCCCGGCGACTATTTTTTGGTTATAATGGCGGTTATTTTACTGACTTGCCTGGTTATTTCTTGTTCGTACTTCAAAGACAGGTTTTTTTCTATCTCAGAAACGAATTTGGTTATTGTGTCTTTGGCCAGATGAGCTTTTCCTTTTTCTCGTCCGCGGAGGATTATTTCAATTTTTACTTTGTCTCCTCGATTGAGGAATTTTTCTGCCTGCGCTTTGCGCACATCCATATCATGTTCGCTGATTCTGATTGATAATCTGATTCCTTTGAGTTCAGCCACGTGCGCTTTGGCTCTCTGCTTGCGGGCTTCTTTTTCTTTTTGATATTTAAATTGGGTAAAGTTCACCATTTTTGCTACCGGCGGCTCGGCTTTTGGATTTATTTCCACGAGATCCATTTCTTGTTCAGCGGCCATTCTTAGGGCTTCTGGTGTTGAAAGCACCCCGAGATTTTCTCCAGTGCTGCTAAGCACGCGCAGTTCAGGCGCTTTTATAAAATTGTTTTTTCTGAAGTGCGGTATCAGCAATTTTTTTGGTCTTTTTTTGCGTGATATTCTCATAACTTAACTTACGGATAACTGATCCACCTTTGCTCCCGCTGCGGCGGACAAGTAATCCTGATTTACGGATAGTGTTTGATTTACCATCCGTAAATCAGCCTGCCCGCCTTTTGCGGGGATTATCTCCGATGTTTCAATACGAAGTCTGTACTTTACGTCGGATTATAATCAGTAAATGTGGAGATGCCCGGAATTGAACCGGGGTCTAGACGGGCTGCCTTTATACTCTACATGCTTAGCCGTTTTATTTGTGTCACTGCGTATCTAGAAAATGGCAAAATGATACGCAGACAAGCTTGATATTATTTCAAATCAAATCCTCAAACGGAGACTTGATTCTACGCTCGCTAGGTTGACACCACAGATTGGATAGCGAGTATCGCCAGTGTGATGGCTGTTGCTTATTAAGCGACAGCAGTTGCGAGTACTGGAACGCGGAAAGCGTTAGCTACCGCATTTTTTACTCGGCTGACTAAGTTTGCACTTATCAGGTGTTCATTGGTATTTGCGAGGAAAATGAACAACCTCGGCATGCATATAAGAAACAACGGATTCCATCTATCGAAGCCTGACATCCCCGTGTTGTAAAGAAACAAGATACAATCTGCCAGCTCACGAAGGAGTCCTTCGGACTGGCGGACAAAAAACAATTTGTGTTTGTTTCCAATTTCCAATTTCCAATTTCCTATATTTTTTAATATTGCTTAATCGCTCTTCTAACCTCTCTATCAAGTTCTCGTTTTTTTATGATCCTTCTCTTGTCATGTTTTTTCTTGCCTCTGCCTACCCCAATTTTTAGCTTTAGACGGCGTCCAGCAGTATATAGTAAAAGCGGTATGATTGTCAAGCCTTTTTCCTGTGATTTCCCTTTTAAATAATCAATTTCTTTTTTTTTCAACAGCAGGTTTTTGCTTCGTTCAGGATCAAAATTCGTCGTAAAATTGCTGTATTTGTATTTTGGAATATGCACATTTGTGAGCATGGCATTCTTGCCATGAAAAGTGATGTAGCCGCCAGTCAGCTTTATATTGCCAGTTCTGATTGATTTTACTTCGTTGCCAGTCAATACCAAACCAGCCTCAAACGTATCAAGGATTTCGTAGTCAAAATTGGCTTTTTTGTTGGTTGCGTAGACGGGCATAATATTTTAACCTTTATCTAGAATTGTTTATGGTATTATATCCCGTTTCTTTCTATTTTACTAATTCAGGCGCGTATTGTATACTAAAAGCTACTTTTTTTCAAGGCAGTTTATATATTTATGCTCGGTCGCATTCTTGTATACCGTTACGCCATTGCTGCTGGACTAATAAGCTGGACCAGCTTGTTTTTGATGCAACGTTTTACATTAGTTTGGGTATTTATATTGACTTTGTCGCTTTTTACAGCTTCCATTTTAGGGTTGTATTATTTGACAACAAAGCAGTCCAGCGCAGAGCGCAGGTATTTGCCGATATTGTTTACAACCATGATTGCGTTTGTCGGCCTTACTAGTTTGATAGAATGGACGATTCTCCGTTCTTTTTTGGATGTGTTATCTGGCGCAGCCGTAATGCTGTTGTTTGTTTTGCGCTTGCATTCTTCGTCCGCACTCCGTTATGAACAAAAACCATGGCGCCGCATGTTGATGATTCTGTGGATTTTTGACGGTTATGCCATTGTAACAACCATTTTTGCGTTTGGTTTGCTTTTTTTGAATATCCCTTTTTGGATTTTCAGTCTATTGGGCGGAATGTTGTTTGGATATTGTTCCTTGATGATTTGGAAAATGTATTTTGTCAATAAGCCAAACCAGTTTATTTTGTGGGTTTTGATTATTTCTATGGTGATGTTGGAAGTGATATGGGTCGCTCATTTTCTGCCTTTAGGGCATCTGGCGCTCGGGTTGATTGTTACTTGGCTTTGGTATATAATACAGCTCCTGGTCAGGTTTCATTTGAGTTCAATGCATATTATTTGGAAAAAACAATGTTGGTTTTTGATATCAAACGCAATTTTGTATGCATTTTTTTTATTCTTTGTGGTGCGGTGGATTTGACCTGTTTACGGATAACGGATAATCCTGATTTACGGACTTACGGACTTACGGATAACGGATAATCCTGATTTACGGACTTACGGATAACGGATAATCCTGATTTACGGACTTACGGATAACGGATAATCCTGATTTACGGACTTACGGACTTACGGATAACGGATAATCCTGATTTACGGATGCAAAAATGTATTTTTTATTTTTATAATAAGATGGGGGTGGTGAAACTATTACATGAAGAATTAAGTTACAAAATCCGTGGAATATTATTTACTGTTCATAATTATTTGGGGAGTTATCGGAATGAAAAACAGTATTGTGATGGAATAGCCAGGGGGTTTGACATTAAAATTGTTCCGTATGAGAGAGAGGTGATATTACCGTCCAGTTTTCCTGGCGAAAAACCGGGCAGAAATAAATTAGATTTTTTGGTGGCCAATTTGGTAATCATTGAAGTGAAAGCCGTGCCGCGTCTTTCCAGAAACGATTATCAGCAATGCATGAGATATTTGGTAAGCAGTGGAAAGGATTTGTGTCTGTTGGTAAATTTTTATCCCGATAATTTATATATCAAACGGATTCTAAATCCAAATCTACTTTGAACTTGCCGACCACTGATTATCCGTTATCCGTAAGTCCGTAAATCAGGATTATCCGTTATCCGTAAGTATGTATTTTCCGCATCTCCCTCCACAATCTTGTTCAATAAAAGCGCACCAGAAGTTGAAGGCGCTTCCTTGGGTTATTTTTCTTATTGTTATTTCTGCTTTGACTAGTGTGGCAGCCGCTTTATCGGTGGTAACGTGGTTTTTGCCAAATATGATACCGCAGGCCCAAATATCAATTGACGGGAGGATCAGAGTTCCAAAAGAAATCAACGTTGATCCGATGCTTGATCGGCAGATCAAGCAGAGTATTTTAAAAATTTATGATAAGCGGCAAAAAATTGATAGTTCATTTTATAAAGACAGCGCTTTTATCGCCCACGCCGCGATATTGAGTTCAGACGGGTGGGCGGTTATTGCCGATACCGGCAAAATTCCGGCAAAAGCATTTTTGGAAGCAATTGATTACCGGGGTTTGATTTATGAAATTACCCAGGTAATATCTGATGAGTTTGGCAAGCTAAAGTATCTCAAAATAGACAACAGCGGTTTTCGGGTGATGGCTTTGCCGCAGTGGAATAGCAGCGCGCCGGATCAGCCCTTGTGGGCAGTAGCGGCAGATGGGTATCGTGAGATTTTTTTGGATCAACTTGAAAAAAATGAACCAGAAAAACAGGTATTCCCAATTTGGGAACCGCAATATTATTACAAGCTTTCACCTGATACAGGCAAAGCAAGCATGATTTTGAATACCAGCGGCGGACTAGCGGGTTTTTTTGGCAGTGGAGGCAGACTGATCCCCAGCTGGCCTATCGCCAACCAGCTTTCTAAAATATTATCGGCCAGCAACCCCTCATATTTTGGCTTGCCATATCAAGGCTATTTTGTGCGCGGAGCGCAAATTGAAAGCGTTTTTGAGCCGCTTTATGGTTTTTATGTAGATAGATCGCCAACCAAAAGCGCTTCAAGCACAATTGGAAAAGGAGATATAATCACGGCAATAGACGGCGAGAAGATTGTTGAGTACGATCTGGCCCGCCGCGTTATCACTGCTCAAAATACTATAAATTTGGAGGTTTTTCGCAAGGGAGAAAAAATTGATATTTTGGTTGAGAAAAGCTTGGTTGGAAATGCCGGTTAAGCTTGATAAAACGCAGATTAAGCCGACTAAACTTGAAAAACGGTAGAGATTGTGTTATATTATAATTGTTTAATTGCCGCATTGCTATGATATAAGATATAACTTATAGCGAGTTATTTTAAATATTGAGTTTTACGTGGCCAAAAAATTTGTACATATTTTGGGCTGTCATTCCCGCGGAGGCGGGAATCCAGAATTTGGCTAAAAATAAGAGAGCGACTGGATTCCCGCCTCCGCGGGAATGACAGTAAACCTTATTTGGCGACAGTCCCATGCAGCATAACAATGTAACAATGTAACAATGATATTCATTTTATGTTTCAAATTTCACCAGTACAACTTTTTGTCCAGCGCTGGAAATTAATTTTTCTTGCCGGCGTTGTTTTGGCAGCGGCTTCAGTAATAATCAGCGCGCTTTTCCCTTTGGAATACCGGGCAGACGCGCAAGTATTGATTATTTCCAGTTCACGTTACGGCGTTGATCCTTATACGACTGTCAAATCAGCCGAACGGATTGGAGAGAATATCGCGCAGATTGTCAAAACCAATGATTTTTATAATAAAGTTGTCAATCAGCCCCAATACACGCTTGATTTGAGCCGCTTTACCAATGTGCCCGAAAGAACCAAGAGAAAAAGATGGCAAAAAACAGTTAACGCGTCAGTCGTTTTTGGCACGGGGGTGCTAAATATAAGTACCTATCATACGGATGCTGACGAGGCAAAGAATTTCGCCGGCGCTGTCGCGGACGCTTTGGTTTCTTACGGGGCTGATTATGTTGGCGGGAATGTGGCGATAAAAATTGTTAACCAGCCGATTGTTACTAGAGCGCCGGTAAGGCCGAATGTTTTGGTTAATGCCATGTTTGGTTTTGTGGCGGGTGTTTTGATGATGTGCTTTATCATTGTACGGCGCGTCAAGAAGGTTTTTTGATAATATATTTAGTGAGAAGAGCCCCGCAGATTGGGGCTTTTTTTATATACATCTTGACATCTTTCAAAAAATTAGGTAAAGAAGAGTGATGGGATTCCATAACGTCATTATCATCCTGCTTTAAGCGCAGGAAAGGGAGGAACGCCATGAAAAGGGCGATGGTAATAGCGGCGTTGTTTTCCCTGAGTTGCGCCTTTGACCGGAGCGGCTTGGGCGAGAAGGGAGACCGCTCGGAAGAAGCAATCTTCCTTGATCAAGATGCGGATCAAGAGAGCGGTCCCGATTTGGATTTCGGGATAGAGGAGCCTGACAGGGCGGCTGATTATGCCGTTGACGCGTTTGATTCGGCGAGCGAAGAATCAATCGCCGATGTTGGCGCGGATGGCGGTGATGATTTCGTTGAAGATCATGGCGGCGATATTGACGGCGACGCTGTTAACGATGTTCTGGATCTTCACGACACTGTTGACATTTTCCAGCCCGATGCTTCGGAAGGAGTAGGCGATCTGCTGGCGGATCTGGATGCTGATTTTGAAACCAGCCATGATCTTGCTCCTGATCTTGATGCGGGAGAAGAAGAGATCGCTCCAGTCTGCATTCCGGTGGAAGAGGAGTGCAATGGCGCGGACGACGACTGCGATGGCATGGTTGACGAAGTCCTGGTATGGGAGTTGGAGGGCGAGCCTCGCTGGTACGAACCGTGCGGGCGCGAATTTCCTACTCGGGTTGACATTGAGACTGGGCTCGAGTGGCCAATGGGCAGTTCGCGGCGAAGTTGGGACCTGGCGCCGGGGTTCTGCTCAGGTTTGAGTCCTCTCGGCAGTTGGCGCATGCCGACCTTGGCAGAGCTTGAGACGCTCTATATCCCGGGCGCGCCCGAGGGCGAGTGCGACGCGCTTTACCTTGAGATCTGGCCCGCGGCTACTTGCGACGCACTTTGGTCTGCCGATGAGTTCAATGCGGATCAAGGCAGAGCGTTTGACTTCCGTTCCGGCGAGAGCGCGGATATTTCCAAAAGCACTCTGCTCTTCGTGCGTTGTGTCCGTGATTACTAATTCTTGGTTCGGCCTCCTGCCGGCCAGACCAAGCAACACTGCTCGTTCTTTATCTAGGAGGTTGCGCTTGTCCGAGGCAGGAGAAAGCAAGCGCAACAACAAACCCCGCCTCGAGTACTCGGGGCGGGGTTTGTTGTTTATTTTTTTAGTGTTTCAAGAATTTTTTCAATTTGGCGTTTGAGTTTAGGTAGGTGAATTATGGCGACGATCCACGTTGTTTTTGCGTCAACATTGAAATATTCATGGATCAGAATATCGCGCATACCAGCGATTTTTTGCCATGGTATTTCAGAATGCGAGAAACGCAATTCCGATGGAATGTGTTTTACCGCCTCCCCGATGATTTCAATGCGCCGCACGATTTGATCCTGGAGTGCTTGCGATTTTAGGAATGATTCTCTGGTTTGACCGTGAAGATATTTTTCAATTAGGGTGATACTTTCTTTAATATGAACGAGGTAAATAGAGGGGTCTTTTATTAATTTTTTGCTGCGCCTCTTCATAAAATTTTGATTTTTTCCTTGATGTATGGTTTCAAAAGAGGATGGAGCGATCGCCGGATGACGACGTCTACTTCAAGATTGAGCGCGCCCTCCAGATCCAATTTCAAACCCGACAGGTCAATAAGCGACATCCGCGGCGGCGGATCAATTAAAATATCCACGTCGCTTTTTAAGCGGTGGTCATTTCGCGCGCGTGATCCAAATAATGACGCTTTACGTACGCGGTAGCGCCTCAAAATTGGCCGTGCTGTTTTGATGATTAGTTCGTTTTGTTTTGTCATGGTTTTTTAGTGTAGAACTTTTTTAGATGTTGTGATTATTTTTTTAACCGCGAGTTCGTTGGAATACTTACATCACGCGGATGCCGTGTTCAAGAATTTCCGCCACGATCGGATTGTCTTCTGGAGTGAAGTCTTTGGGGTGAATTCCATGCGCCTCAATTGCGGAAAAATCAGTAAACATCGCTTTTGAAAGCAAGCGACGTTGACGCTGCCAAGAATAAAAAGCGGGAGAAACAATCGCCAGATCAATATCGCTCCATTTGTGGGGGTTTCCCTTTGCCCACGAACCAAATAAGTAAACTTGTTCTAAGGGAACTTTATTTTTTTTAAGCGTCGTAATATATCCCCACACAAAAGGGCTTATTGATTTTGGGACATTATTTTTTTGGCTTCTTTTTTTAGCCATAAAAGAAATTTTTTAGTTATATTCAGATATTTTGCGGTTATTGATAAAGTGGTTTGTTTACGAAAATCAATTTTTGTCATCTCATATCTGCCGGCCAAATGAAAATTGTTCATGTCAGATAGTATCTCGTATTGTTTTTTGGTATAAGGTATTTTTGACAGCTTAAGCAAACGGGACAAATTGTGAATGTACGGAGCATGTTTGTTGGTTTTTGCCACTACTACCCCTTTAAGTATTTTTTCCAGCGCCAAATGGCAAAAGAAAAGGCATTCGGGGTACTTTTTGTTTTGATACAAAGATTTTGCGACGTCCCAGCTGTAGCCGGATTCTCTGCGCCAGTAGTCAAAAAGTTTTTTTGTATCTATTGTCATAATATTTTTAGTATATCACGAGATAAGGCCTGTTGTCAAAGATGAAGAGTAGTAAACGATCGGAGTGTATAAAAAAATCACCTCATTGGGTGTTAATTATTTTTTATTATATTTTTTTAGAAGAACTCGGTGGGCGCGGGCAGACAGGATCTGGCAGACGATTAGGTCTTTCAGATCACATCGTCTGCCCGCGCTTGAGTATTTGGGATTTCTTCGCAGCCAAGGTGGGATTAGGCGGCTGCGAAATTGGAGTGGGGGGCTACTTGGCCTCGGTCGCCGCGGTCATGGCCTTGCGACCTTTCTTGCCGCCATTCTTCGGCGGCTGGTTCTTCCGCTCGGCCTCACGCTCGGCCTTGGCCTCGCGGCACTCTTTGGCGTCGTTGGCCCCGTCACCATCTGCGGCCTTGACCTGCGCCGCGGTGTCCGTGGAGGGAACCTCCTCGGCCTTGGGTGGCTGAGGCGCCGCTTTGGCCGCGGTGCGCTCGCCGATCGTGGCCTTGCTGCCGTCGGACGGCGCACCCTGTTTGCCATCCTTGGCTCGCTTGTACTCTCCGCTGGCCCAGGCGACGAGCCCCTGCCACTCCTCATTGGTGAGACAGCCCGCCTCGAGAAGCGGGGACTGGACCTGCGGGACGATGACTTCCACCAGGTACTTCCGCAGGGCCTCGGGTCCTTGCTCGGACCGCATGGCCTCGAGAAGCCGGGTTTTGACCACGCGGGTCGTGGCTTCGCGGACCGTTTCAAACCGCGGCAGTGCGTTCCGGACAGAAACCGGCAGGAGGGGCGTGGACTTGCCGCGCAGGCTGACTTGAGCCAGAACCGCGAGCTTGCCAGCGTAGTCCTTGAGCTCGGCGAGCTGGGTCTCGAGGCCATTCCGCCGCTGTTTCCCCATTTCCTTCTGAAGCTCGATCTCCAGATTGCGGGTTCGCTTTTGGGCGAACGCCGGCAGGACACCAGCGATCTGCTCCGAGAACCCCCGGATTTTTTCAGACGGCGGAGTTTCCGGGTTGAGAACGGTCTCCGGATTCAGTCCGGCGCACTCAATCAGGCCACGGAACTCGTGCGCCAGAACGCGCACGTCGTCCGAGCGTATGGCGATCTCTCTCTGGACATCCTGCCGGGCATTCCAGACTGCCTGAACTTCTGCCGGCACTCCATTCCTCTTACCTGTGTTCGCCATGGCAAACCTCCTTGTTAGCAGACCGCGATGGCGGCGCGGTCCGCAGGATTGTAGTAAACTACGAGGAAAACCTCGTACCAAGACCGAACAAATATGTATGGCCATGGTATGGGGTTTTCAGATAATTATTTTGAACCAAAAACTATAACATGTTTTTTTATTTCTGTCAATATCCCATATCCCGTGTAACTTGTCCCGCCCCGCATTGTGCGGGGAGGCGGGATAACTTGTAACTTGTAACTACGCGATCAATTACCAATTTCCAGTTTCTCCCGCAGTGAGCGGGATCCCGCTCACTGCGGGACAATTTCAAGTTTCTACGTGAAGTAATTTGACATCCATCCCTTTCTATGCTATAATTTACTGTTTTTATTAGGTGTGGTATAATCTAGTCAGCCGTTGCCCTTAGGCCGGTATTAAGCTAAAAAATTATATGTTAGACAAAAAAATGCTTCATCAGAATATCATTTCAATGTTAGGACTTCAGTCCTTGCCGGATGAACAAAAAACCGCGCTGCTTGAGCGGGCGACCGATATTATCCAAAAAAGCGTTACTTTGCGGATTTTGCAGTTGATTCCTGAAAACAAAAAAGAAGAATTTGTCAATGCCACGGCCCAAGGCAATAATGATTTGGTTTCCCAACATATTGCCCAGTACGCGCCGAATTTTCAAGATATTTTAGCGGAAGAAATTGTGCGCGTTAAGCAAGAGATGCAAAAAGCAGTTCAAAAATAATTTTAGAAAAATATGGCAGGAAATAAAAAAATTGAAGCAAATTCTCAAGAACCAAAAGAACCAAGGAAAAAAAGAGGAAAAAAAGCTACCGCAGAAGCGCCGCAACCAAATGGTGGAGCAGACGCGGAGCCAGCAGTGGATGACACCAGCGATCCTTTTGCTGTTTTAGAGACAAGGGCCGCCAACACTGCAGAGACGAATGAGGGTGAGACAGAATTGAATGTTGAACATCTGAAAGATAAAATTAAGGCCAATGACTTTACTTCAGAAGGCAATGATCCGCCTTTACTTTTGGAATGGGCAGAAAAACTGAAGAAGCAGAATTTACTAATAGATGATACAAAAATTTTGGAATTTATATTTTATTATCAAGGAATAATGGATAAAACCGGAGACGAGCTGGCGGCCGCCGTAAAAGAAATCGCGGTTCAACAAATGGGTTGGAAGGAAAATCCTCCAGCTCAAGCAGAGCCACCCGCGCCAGCAGCGGATACTGCGGCGGCTTCGGCCGTTTCGGCTCCAGACGCTTCGGCTGGCGCTCCTGCAACCACTGTCGCGCCAGGCGCTGTTTCTTCTGTTCGTCCTGCTGCCGCTACTACTTCAAATGCTGGAGCTACTGCGTCAGTGTTAGGCGCGTCCGCGTCAACAGGTGGCGCGACATCCGGAGCCACAGTTCGCCAGCCTGGTACTACTATTCAGCACAGTCCGGAACCGGCGCGCGGGACAGCGTCAGCGATAGAGGTGAGTCCAGCCGAACCAGCGCCAGCGCCCGCGACTACCGCAACAGCTCCAGCCGAGACAGGGCATGCGCAGACGGCACAGTCAGCGACTGTTTATGAGCCAGCCGGGCCAGAAATTCATCAGGCGCAAATTGATTTTGCCAAAAGATTGCATGCCGAAATACAGCGCCAATTGGCCAGAGTTACGCACGGTGGGATTGACGCGCTTAAGGCCGCGTTTAATAATGCAACTGGTGTTGATTGGACGCCAGATTTTGATATTAAAAAATACGTGCGAGAGGAAAAATTAAAATTGGCTGAAAGAGCGATACTGCCAGAGAATTTAAAAACATTTAGAGATAGTGGAATAACAGAAATACTAAAGAGATTAAAATCGCTGGATTGGTCTTCAATTCCTAGAGATATTCACGCTACAGGCAATACCCATTTGAATATACTGCTTGCGTCTATTCGCGGTGTTCAAAATCCAGCAGAAGTTTTAAACAAAGTGGAAAATTTTGTTAGAGAGCATGCTATGCAGTTGACAAAAGGTGAGGGTGAAGGTAGCGCCTTACGTTCTTTTTATTTAACTTTGGCAGAAATTGAAGATCAAGCCCAAACATTAATCAGCGAAGCAAAAAATGCAGAAGAAAAAGGCAAGGCCAAACAAGCTTTGGAAGACGCCAGAAAGAAATTGGCGGAAGCGGAAGAAAAATATCGCCAGGCCGGCGGACTTTTGAAAGGAAGGTTGTGGGGCAAGGATAAAAAGGATGCAGCCGAAACAGGATTAAAAAGCGCGAGGGAGCAGTATGATGCCGCCGTTGCCAGAGTGCGCGCAACCAGTGTAATGGACAGATTGGGCGAGGTCAATAAATTGTTGGATGCTTCTATTGACCAAGAGAGGGTTGGTTGGAATTTAAAAGAAACAAAGTTCGGGCAAGCCGCCGCTTGGGCGGGGAGCAAACTTTATGGATTGTATAAGGGATTGGGTGGTTTGAATATTATCGCGGTTGATGATTTTCTTTCTAGAGGATCTAGAGGAAAAGTTGATTTTTTTTATAGAAAAAAAGTGGAGAATGTTGGAGAAGCAGAAACACCGCCGGCGCAACCAGCGACAGCGTCGACGGCTCAGCCGGGGACAACAGAAGCGAGAATACCGTTAACGCCAGCGGCGACAGGTCAGCGGCCAGCGGCCGAGACGGAGATCATGTCGGATGAATTAGTAAAGAAAAGAGGCTTGGCTGACCGAGCGGTGTCATGGTTGGGCAGATCAATTGGCAAGGCATTGAGCGTAAGAACCGCGATCGGCATTGGTTTGGTAGGTCTAACCGGCGGAGCGGCGATTGGCTGGTGGAGAGGGGCGATGGGAGTGGGCGGCGGCGTGGCAATGTACGAGGGATTGGAGACAAGTCAAGAAAACGCGGCGGCAAAAGAAGCCGGGGAACTTTTGAAAAACTTTAAAGAAAATTCGGAAAATGTAAACTTGGCCCAACTGTCGGATGCCATGGGACATATTCAAGCGATGGCGCGTTATCAGGGCATTAGCCCCGCGGATGAGAAGTTTAGATTAAAGAATTATTATGAGGCTTTGTCCAAAGTACTTAAATTGAAATGGGAAGAAGAAACTGCCGCTATTGAATCTGCCAATGAAGCAGAAGCGATTACGAGGCTTGCGCGATTAAATAAATTTTTTAATCAGGCAGATGGACAAATGGCAAAAACGGCGGAAGAGCAGTTGAAAAAAATGAAGAACAAAAAATTAAGAAATATCGGCATTGGCGTGTTGACTGGCGGCTTGGTCGCGAGCGGCATATTTGGCAAGCGCGGATTGGATTGGTTGATGGATAAATTCGGCTATTATGACCCCACTCTCTATGGACCGGTGGTAAATTGGGAAGATTCGCCTTTTGCCGCTGATAATGCCGAAGCAGCAGTCCGGGAAGCGGACTTGAGAGTGGATCACGGTGTCGGCGCGGCTGCGGTAGCCATGGCGGCGGCGCAAGAACAAGCGAGTCCGGAGCAAGTGGTGATCGGTCCGGAAATGCACGAGATAAACGACATGAACTATACTTTTGGTTCTACGGGTACCATTGAAGATGGCGAAGGCGTTTTGCACGCGGTTAATGATATTCAACGAAATATCGGCGACAACAATCTCGTGAATCGCATTTTAAGCGCTCATGAGGATTGGCAGGGAAGAAGTCCGGAAAGCGTTTTGCGGCTGTGGCGCGTGGAGCAGTTGGAGCGGATGGGTTTTGTGATCAATCGCGATGGCTGGGGGTACCCCTTTACTGTACATCAAGGCGCGCAAGTGGAAATGTATTATGATAATAATGGTTATCCGCAATTGTTTCTGATTGGCGAAGAAGGCGAGGACTTTACCATGCATGACAATTACGATTGGCACGGACACCAAGCGGGCCGTCCGACTTTGGGCGAGACCCCCGAGATTCGGCCGATTGAAAAAATGGTTGCCGCGGATCAGGCCGAGGATTGGCTAAAGCTGTCGCGCTTGGAAATGGATGGAGAAGAAATGGCCAATCTTTTGGCCGAACTGCGCGGCTTGTCGCTTGAGGAGTATGTTAACTTTGCCAATGAAGTGGTCAGGCAGGCCGCGGAGCAGGGGGTTACTCTTCCGGTCGAGGCCGCGGTACCTAATATGCAGGTTGACGCTCAATTGGTTGG
>JBAZZL010000024.1:0-18115 GCA_041658785.1 Patescibacteria group bacterium | reverse complement strand
TTTCACCACCTCCCGCGCCATTGTCGGCGCTTCCGGACTCTCGCCCAGCAACGCGGCGATGTTATTTAATTTTGTCCGCATAGTTTCCGGGTTTTGCGCCCACAGACTGGGTTGCGTTTTCACCACCTCCCGCGCTGTCTGTCTATCGTTGTTAAGCAGTTTAATAATGTTTTTATGCCGTTTATTTAATTCTTCTGCCAGACCTGTTCTCTCTCGCGCTGGCATCTTGCTGATAACACGATTTAAGAGAGAGACATCTTTTGTGGTTTGCAGATCAAGATTGAGCGTTTGGACAGTAAAAGATAGCGCCTCTTGGATTGGAGATAAAATAGCCAGCAGTTCTTTTTTTAGTAATTCTTGTTGATCTACCGCGGCTGACGCGTGAATAAGCGCGTATTTTTTCGGATCATGGCGCTTCATATCCAACATCGTAACATGGACGGCTCTGGCCAAAAGAGAAGAGACGGCGGCGGTTATTTTTGTATAGTCAGGGTTTTCGGGCTTGCCTATTTGGGCGAGCGAAACAAAAAAGTCCTCGACCATTTGTCGCGCGGTTTCAATGATGGGCGCGTCTCGTCGGGAAATCTTGCTTGCCTTTTTTTGGTCCTTTCGTGCGCTTAGATCAAAGAACGGGTACGTGAGTGAAGGGAGATGGGCCGGATCTGCCGGGCGCTGTTTTTTGAGGTGATCTTTTGGCCTGCCAGTGCGTTGGTTTATCAGCCCTCGTTTGGTCCGTATCTCGGCCATCTTATCTCGCGCCAGTTCCACGAGTGGCGGTAAAATCCGTACTTGTCTCGCCCCAGTCCATGGATGAGCGACTAACCGAAAAAATTTGGGGTCGTGTCTAAGTTCGGGATTATCTGAGAGGATTTTTCGTATTATTCTTTTCGCCGCGTCTTCTTCAATACCCAGCTCGTTACCCACTTCAAAATATGTTTTTCCTTCACCAAAAGATAACTCTGGTGATTCAACTGTAGTAGGATGTTCTGCTACCATAAGTTTTTAGCGGTGATTTATCTCGGCAACGGAAACGACCCGCACATTTCTCTCACTTCCGCGTGTATTTTATCCAGTTCCGCGCTGTTGTCAACATTGTTAATAGCGCGATCAATAAATCCGGCAACCATGTGCATCTCGCCTTCTTTCATTCCTCGTGTTGTCAATGCCGGAGTTCCCAAACGAATACCTGAGGGATCAAACGGTTTGCGCGGATCGTGCGGAATGGTATTTTTGTTGACCGTGATGCCGGCTTTGCTTAATGCCGATTCTGCTTGTTTGCCTGTAATATTTTTGTTTGTTAAATTTATCAGCAAAAGATGGGATTCGGTTCCGCCGGTAACTAATTCATACCCCTTGGCCAAAAATTCTTCGGCCAAAATTTTAGCATTTTTCAAAATTTGTTTGGCGTAATTCTTGAATTCCGGCGACATCGCTTCTTTGAGCGCCACGGCAATGGCCGCGGTTTGGTGGTTGTGCGGACCTCCTTGAATCCCCGGAATGATGGCGCGGTCAATCAGCGTGGGGATGTTTTCTTTGGTTTTTTCCGCGGCTTGAAGGGGGGTTGACGGATTGCCGTTCGCGAGAATAATCGCGCCCCTAGGACCGCGCAAAGTTTTGTGGGTAGTAGTAGTAACAACATCAGCAATGCCAACGGGATTGGGGTAAACGCCGCCGGCAATCATTCCGGCCACATGGCTCATGTCGGCCAGATGGAACGCGCCAACCTCATCGGCGATTTCCTGAAATTTTGCCCAGTTATAAATCTGCGGATAAGCGCTGCCGCCGGAGACAATCAATTTTGGTTTATGCTCCAAGGCCAATCGCCTTACTTCATCATAGTCAATGAATCCGTCTGTTTTACAACTGTACTGAATGCTGTTGTACAATCGTCCGGAAAAATTTAATTTTAATCCGTGCGACATGTGTCCGCCGTGGTAGAGTTTGAGTCCCATCACCGTGTCGCCGGCTTCGCACAGAGCGTAATATACCGCGAAGTTGGCGGGGGAGCCGGAATGCGCCTGCACATTAGCATGAGTCGCGCCGAAAAGCTGTTTGGCGCGGTCGCGGCAAAGATTTTCCACCACATCCACATTTTCACAACCGCCGTAGTAACGTTGCCCCGGATAACCTTCGGAATATTTATCCGTCAGTCGTGAACCGAGCGCTTCCAGCACCGCGCCGGAGGTGTGATTTTCCGAGGGGATCATTTCCAATCCTTCCGATTGGCGGGCGGTTTCTTTTTGAATTAGGTCGTAAATTTGGGGATCCTGTTGTTCTAATTGCATAATATTGAATAAAAATTATATTTGACTAAAAGATTAAGTTAGTTTATGTTATCATAATCTGATGGATTCTGCAAAAGTTACTTTTCTGATTTTGCCCAGGTTAAATAGATACGCGGATTTAACGGATTAAACTGATTTTAACGGATTTTTGGCCAATTTTAATCGTAATCCGTTCCAATTCGTTTAATTCGTTAAATTCGTGTTCTATTAAATTTAGGCTACCTTCAAGATTTTTTTTGTAATTCCTTAATAATCTCTACCACATTCGGCGCGCAGTTGTCTGGCAAATTATTTATATCAAACCAGCCCCACTCAACAATATCCTCGCCAGGTTTTATTTCGCCAATTTTTTTTGCCAAATAATGAATCAAAATAATTACCCGTCCGTCCTTTTTTAACATTACCGGTTTGAGCGGCTTGATTATCTCCACATCAATTCCCATTTCTTCTTTAACTTCACGCCTACAGGCGTCCTCGAGCGATTTGTCAAAATCTTCAACTTCACCGCCAGGGAATAACCACTGGGTTGCGCCGTTGTCTTTTTGTTCCCGGTTTAACAAAACTTTATTATCTTCTATGATAACAGGACCAGAGGCAATAAACGATTCGTTTGGTAGTTTCATAATTTTAGAATTAAATTGAACATTGCGTTTTAGTTAGTTTATGTTATCATAATCCAGCCTTTACTGCAAAATAGGATTATGAATAGAGATTTCTCCATCATTGACGCCAACATCAACCGCGCCCGAGAGGGTCTGCGGGTGGTTGAGGATATTTGCCGGTTTGTTTTGCGGGACAGGGTTTTGTTTGAGAAAATTAAAGAGGCCAGGCACCACTTAGCTGAAATTGAACAAAACTTCGGCTCGGCTTCGTCTGTAAACGCCAGGCAGGGGGAGGACATTGGGCTCGAAGCGGTGGTGGAAAGCGAATATCAGCGTTCTTCCATTTATGAACTATTGCGCGCGAATTGTTCGCGAGCGGCGGAGTCGTTGCGGGTGCTGGAAGAATTAGCAAAAATTTATTGCCGAGACAAAGTGTATTTTATAGAAAATTGCCGTTATCAGGTTTATAGTTTGGAAAGACGACTGCTCGTAAAAACGCCGCATTTTTGGTTAAGAAAATATTTTGAAGAGGGGATAGTGTATCCGATTTCCGATTCGGTTGATGAATTGATTTGGCTCGTTCAACATGGAGCGAAAGTGATTCAGTTGCGGGATAAAAAGTCTTCAAGACGGGAAGTGTTTGAGAAGGCGAGGAGGTTGTGCGGGGGGTTGGTCCGCCTTCGCTGTGACATTGCGGCGGACAAGCAACGTTTTTCCCCCCGTCCGTCAACACCGCACCCCCCGTTTTTCTACCCCACGACACCTCACCCCCCTGCCCCCTCTCCTATGAGGAGAGGGGGAGCGAACGGTGGCGAGCCGGTGTTGTTGATTGTCAATGATTATATTGACATCGCGGCGCGGTTGCCGGTGGCGGGCGTGCATTTGGGGGCGGATGATGCTAAAATAGAGCAAGCGCGCCGGGCTTTGGGAATAAACAAAATTATCGGAGCGTCAAACGGTTCGGTTGAGCAAATAAGAAATTCAATCGCCAACGGAGCTGATTATGTCAGCCTCGGGCCGGTTTTTTCCACGCCGACCAAGCCGGAGAGGCGGGCGATCGGTTTGGGTGTTTTGCGAAAGTGCGCGCGCGAGGCGGCAGCGCCATTAGTAGCGATTGGGGGGATTGATACGGGTAATGTCGACGATGTACTTGCTACCGGGGTGAGAAATATCGCGGTTGTTCGGGCGGGGAGGGAGTTTTTTAAACTTACGGATAACGGATAATTCTGATTTACTGATGACAGTTAATAAATTGTTTCAATATCCGTAAATCAGGATTATCCGTTATCAGTAAGCATCCGTAAATCAGGATTATCAGTAATCCGTAAGTATGGTTTGGATAACTTTTGCTCTCCTGACCCACTTCTTCTGGGCAGTGGTGAATATAGCGGAAAAATATTTTGTTGATAAGCGGTTTCGGAACCCTTATATTTATATTTTGCTGGCATTCATGGCCGGTCCGCTGTTTTTGGTTGTACTGCCATTCATGGATTTTTTTGTTCCCGCGCCGGAGTATTTGCTCTGGATTTTATTTATCAGCGTCTGTTTTGTTTTTGGCGCGATTTTTTATATCAAGGCATTGAAAGCGGAAGAAGTAACGCGAGTAAATATCTTATGGAATTTTATACCGATTTTCACTTTAGTTGGCGCTTGGTTTTTTATTGATGAGAAACTGGGAGCAAAAGAGCTGGTTGGTTTTTTTATTCTGATGGCCGCGAGCGTCGTTGCTTCACTGCATGTTAAAGGCGGTGGTAAAATAAAAATATCGCCGGCGTTTTTTTGGATGGCGTTGGCTTGCGTATTTTTCGCCGCTTATGATGTGGTCGCGCGTTATCTATCGTCGCTTGTTCCGTTTTCCGTAATTTTTCTTTGGATGACGATATTTATGCCGGTTTTGGCGTTTTCATTTTTTATTTCCAAAAAATTTCGGCTGGAATTTAAAGAAGAAAAAAAGAACCTGACTTGGCGGCTGGTCGCTCTGGTGGCGGGAGTGACTATGATTAGCAAGCTGGGGTTGCTATTCAATATCAAAGCGATATCGTTGGGGCAGGTGGCTTTGGTAAACGCGATGGAAGGATCGCAGGCGCTGTTTGTTTTTATTTTCGTTGTTCTGTTTTCATTATTCGCGCCGAGGATTTTAAAAGAAGAATTGGACAGACGGAACGTGATATTAAAATTGGCGGCGATTGTTTTCATGGTGGCGGGGGTGGCGGTGTTGGCGTTGGGGTGATATAATTGTGGAGTGGGTGATGTAATTTTGTAAATTTTAAAGTTTTAAATGTATGGCGGAAACAGGAGAACATAAAATTCATTTGACAAGAGACCACGAACGACCTGGACCGCAAGTTGGCGGCGGTGAATTAAAACCGGGGGAGGAAACGATAGAATTGGATGATGTTGATTTAACGCAACGGGCATTATCAGCGCTTGTAGATGTTGTGCGTCGGCGTCTTTTGGGTGAACAGGGGCCTTTTTTACCGGAAGTAGAGAATTATGCGCGGGAAGAAGGAGGAAAATATTTGTTAGATGTTGAAGGATATAAACAATATCTTCTTGATTTGGCAAAAGCGAAAAAAAAGGCGGAAGAAGAAAAAGTAGAAATAATAGTATTGCCAGGGATAGGAGAGACGTCCGGACCAAGAAAGGGCGGTGGAGAAGGATGGGAAGATCGTCATATAAATTTACATAAAGTTGATTTATTAAAAAATGCTTTGTCGACAGCAGGAATTGATTTTTCCGAGCCGTTTATGACCGCAAATACTCAAGGCATGATAAGGAGGGAGCCATACGCCGTTTTATTTTTACCAGGTCAGCGCAAGCTGGTTTTAGTCAACAATTTTGCGGGGGAACAGACATTTATTATATACGGGGTCAAAGACGCAGACGATGCCAAGAGAATCGCGGAAATGGACAAAGATTCTTTATGCCGGGATCGCCGAGGTTATTCAGTTACGCCAATCAGACTGTCTTCCGGCATAAAGTCGGCCACACAAAGAATTGCGAATGAACACGTAAAGCAAATCATGGAGCACCTAGGCAGAGAAGACGGCAGATTGCAAGACCGTGGTTTGGACGCGTTCGTGGAAACTTTATCGCCCGCTCCCGGCGGGGCACTGTCAGCACACGAGATGTATGGGAGCTTAAGAAAGACAAGGGTTCTTCCCAACTGGTATGACTTTATTGACATGGTAAGGCAGATCGCTGAACAGCTTAAAGAGAAAAATTCCCAAGAGGTCTTTGAATTTAAAGGAAATCGCTTTGCGAGACAGGTCTATGAATCATTAGAAGAGTTTTATCCGATTGCGGACCGTCCTCCCAATGGATGGATTACCGTTCGAGGATTACAAAGAATGTTGAGTGCGGAGTTTAGCAGGGAATTCAGTGAATATGAAACGTTAAGTTATGTTGAATTTACAGCTAAACAAAAATATGAGGAAATAAGGAGCCAATCGCAATTTGAATTTGAAAATATTGATGCCGAGGAACGACAGCACTTGGCTAACGATAGGGGTTATGGGTTTTTTAACATTGCGAGTGAGTCCAAGTCCCTGACACTAAGTCCCGATTTCGTTGTGAAAGTTGAGGATGAAGTTCGAAAGGGGAAAAGGGAATTGCCCGGGAAAATGCTTACGCGTTATGAACTGATCAGTCGTTTTAAGGAAAAATATGGTGTAGGTTATTATGTTGAAGTGGACGCGAAGATTGCCGCAATAAAAAAATTGCCGGCGGAAGAAAGAAGATTTTATATGGTTGACGAGGAGTCCCGTTATCCACAGTTCACGGATTTGTTTGTGCAACAGATGATGGAAGAGATTGAACGGAAGCAAAAAGAGGACGAAGATTTTTTGCGTCCGGATAAAACGGGAGCGGAAGCGATTAGTTTGGTTGGGCTTGCCAAGGAGTTGTCTATAAGAAGAAGCTGGATCGGGCAGATAATTGAAAGAATAATAAACAAAGAAGTGGAAGACGCGCGGAAGAGCGGGGCAACTCCCAGATATACGAAAGATGATTTAAGACAAATTCCTGTCAGATCCGGCAAAAGAATTGTGCGGGCGGTTTTTTGCCGTCCGGTTGTTGCGGAGGCGTTGAGACGATATTATAGTGAAAAATCCGTTTCTTCTAAGAAAGAGTAACTAAAGCGAGTAAATTGAATTATATTTTTTTTATCATGTAAGTTCTGTTTTTAATATACCCCAACTTCCGATAATACTCTCGCACCCCCACCCCCGAAATAACCGCGATTTTCCCGCGGTTGTTTTTTTTCGCGATTCTTTCCGCTTCGGCCATTAATTTTTTTCCCAAGCCCTTGTGCTGTACTCTTGTGTGCTGTCGTGCTGAAGTGCTGTCGTGCTGAAGTGGTATAAGTTCGCCGTAGACGTGGAGTTCGCGGATGAAACAAACACTGTCATTCCGACCCCGCTCTTCGCGAAAGGCGGGGGAGGAATCCCTTTGCGAATCGGGACTCCGCTCGGCATGACATAACCGCAACCGCAAAAAAGCAAACACTGTCGTTCTCTTCACATCCTCAAAACTTAAAAAATATTCAGTACCGCCAGTGGTTTCATATTTTTCAGTGAAAATAGTTGGTTGTTTGTCATTCCCGACCATGATCGGGAATCCAGTGTCATTAAGCGACTGGATTCCCGCCTTCGCGGGAATGACAGAAACGCGATGGCCAATTTCTCTACATCGTAAGCACTGGCATCGCAGTTCTCTTTTTTTCATCTCCCGCTGTAAATTTTCCCGCAAGTTGGTGATAATGTTTCCGCCTTTAATTTCACCAGCTGGAATGTCGCGGATCAATCTTGAAATACGGCAATAGCGAGGCGTGGCGAGTTTCATCTGAATCAGCGCTTCAAAAAGTTTTTTATTATCATAAGGTTTGTATTTGCCGGATTTTAGCCATGCATACAGCGGAGAATTTTTAATCACCGTGCAGGGATAAATTTTGACCATGTCGGGTTTTAGGCCCGGGTCAGTAAAAAGTTTTTTGTACATTTCCACATCATGTTTGGAAGTTGATCCGGGCAGACCGGGCATAAAGTGCAGATCAACTTTGAATCCAGCGGAACGCAACAATAGCATCGCGTTTTTGAATTGTTCCACCGTGTGCCCGCGTTTAACTAATTTTAAAATTTTATCATCCGACGCCTGTAATCCTAATTCAATTCGCGTGCATCCCTGCTGTCGCATGTGAAAGATTGTTTCATGGGTTACGGCGTCAGGTCTTGTTTCCAAAGTCAAGCCAATAATGCGATGATTCGCGGTTTCATTGTAGGTCTGTTCCTTTTCCAGTGTTTTCTGTAAATCTTTTAATCTTTTAATCTTCCAATCTTTATACTGTGTTGGCACAACAACTTTTAGTTTCTTAAAATTATTGCATGCTTTGAAACTTTCCAAAATGAACCAATACTGATACTTCAGCGGATAAGCATTCCAAGTGCCGCCTTTGACAATGAATTCAATTTTGTCGGTCGGATGGCCGTTCGCTTCCAGAGTTAAAATTCTTTTTTGCATTTGTTCGTAGGGGTTAAAATTAAGTTTGAACGCTCTTGCCGCGGCTGGTTCGCTCGCCAGATAACTTTTGGGCATGCCTTTTTCTTGGGGGCAATAAATACATTTGCCCGGGCAGGGGTAGGGTTTGGTGAGAGAAGTAACTACCGCGATGCCGGAAAGAGTCCGGATTTCCGCTTTTTTTAACAGCTGTTCAATTTGTTTATCTTGCTTAATGCTTTTCTTTTTCAGCAAATCCTGGTAGCATTTAATAAGCTGACGGTTTGATGGTTGGGCGATTTTTAATACAGAACATATTTTTCGTTTGGCATTATCAAATTCAGCCTTAGTTTGAGGTTTTTGGGAGATTATAAATTCAGTAATTTTTTTTGATTGTTCACTCATAGATAGCACACAGATTACCATGATTGCCAGGATAAACCATGATTTTATATCCTGGTCAATCATGGTTATCATGGTAATCTGTGTTCCATCTTATGAATTTACATATAGATCAAAATAAAAAAGTTTACAATAAGATTGCCAAGCATTTTTCCGCTACCCGCAAGTTTCTTTGGGATGATTTGAAACCGTTGGCTAAGTATACCAAAAATGGAGACAAGGTGTTAGATATCGGCTGTGGCAATGGGCGATTGTATCAGCTTTTTTCGGATTTGTCCATTGATTATGTCGGCCTGGATAACAGCGAGGGGCAAATTGAGATGGCGCGAAAAAATTATCCGAAAGCCAAATTTATTATTGCCGAGATGACCGCGCTTCCGTTTGATGAAAATAGTTTTGACGTAATTTATTGCATTGCCGCGTTTCATCACTTGCCAGATGAAGAAACGCGTTTGCAAGCGCTTGCAGAAATGAAAAGGGTGCTGAAATCGGGCGGATATATTTTAATGACTAATTGGAATTTGTACTCTGATAGTGCCCAGAAAACAGTAAAAAAGGGCAAGTGGTCGCAAGAAGCGGGCGAGTTTATGGTGCCATGGTACAATTCCCAGCGCGAAATTTTGGGCCAAAGATATTATCATGGATTTACGCTGGGAGAGTTGGAAGATCTATTTAAAAAAACCGGCCTTGTTTTAGAAGACCAGTTTTATAGCAGAAAAGGGGAGAGGGGCGAGATTGATGATCCGGGGAATATTGTGAGTATTTTATCGCGAAAATAACGCTAAATTTTACGCGAAAACGACGCTAAAGACATTAAATCAAAATTTAGAACGTTATTTTCCAGTTACTAAACAAACTATTGGCCCATTAAATCTATATCCGCTCTCAACCGCCTTTTTTAATCCGGCGATAGAAATGGCGCTGTTGGGAGAGATTTCAATGCCGGTCGTTTGCTTGACTAATTTCATCGCTCCTTTAATTTCATCATCACTCACAATCCAGCCCGAGCCGCGGCTGTTTTTTATTATTTCAATTACCTTGTTTTTGCGATGGGCGATTTTGTCTACGATGGCGCCGGCAATTGATGGGCGTGTGCCGCCGCTCTTGTCATGCCCGGCTTGATCTGGTATCCAGTCGGCGTCGTGCGATTCCTGGATTCCCGCCTGCGCGGGAATGACATTTAGCGTGATAGCGATTGGGTTACAACTTTCTGTCTGTATAACGTGTATCTGCGGTTTATTTTTTAATCTCTCAAACGTCTCACCCAGCCCTTGCGCGGTTGTCCCCGAAGAAGTGGGAATAAAAATTGCTTGCAGGTTTTCTATTTTGTCCAATTCTTGCGCCAGTTCGTGGTAGCCGAGGAGAGCGGTGTCATCGGTGGATTGGCGGAGGTTTTTGGCTTTGCCTTCCTTATCTATTTGAAAGGCGGCTTGCTTTGGCCTGTCGGTTTGAATTATTGTAACTTGTAACTTGTAACTTGTAACTTGTAATTGACTATTGGCTATGAATTTTTGGCTATGAACTCCTGACGCCGTATTCATCAGCAGTTTCAATTTTTCCGCATCAATCTTTTTTCCTGCAAAAACCTTTAATGACAGGAGATCGTTCGGTTTATTTTTATTGTGCGCTTGCGCGGCGAGAATTGCGGCGAGGGCGGCGTTTCCCGACGAGGAAATAACAAAATTATTCCAACCTTGTTCGTGATAGGTTTTGATCATGAGCGGAATTGAGCGGCCTTTGTGCGAGCCGTATTTGTGCTGGTCTTCACGCTTGAGATAGATTTCAGGCACGCCGATTGCTGACGCCAGTTTGGGGTGGGATTGTTGGGGAGTTTTCATAACAAGATACAAAATACATGGAATAAAATACAAGTTATAAATCGGGGTTGTATATTATTCCGTGTATGTTGTATTTTGTAGAGAGGGGTGGGATTGTTGGGGGGTTTTCATAGGATACCAGATACCCGCTTAGTTATTCCAGAATTCTATATATATTTCCGATTCAGTAACGGTCATCACCGCGGTGGTGCCGATTCTTCTTATGAAAAGGTTTTCTAGTAATTTAAATTCTGCGTCTTGGCCGGCCAGAGAAAACACTTTTTTTAGCCAAGAACGTTCACACGTGATTTGAATATCCGATTGATGGTAGTCGTACCCTATAATTCCTTTTTCCATTTGTTGTTGAGATGAAATGAGGGAATTGGCCAGTTGTTTATATCCATCACCAATTATTATAAAAGATCGAGGATTATTTCGTTTATCTTGTCTTGCTCTGCTTAGTATTATTCTTAGCGTTGAAACCAACGTAGAAGCGCTTTCTTCTCGTTCAGATTTTAATGGTCTATCTTTGTGTTCGTGAGGGTAGTGGTAAAATTCTCTTTCTTGATTATTTTGTGCTAAAAATGTTTCCAGTGCCACGCGACTTTCTGGCGTTAATGAAAGTTTTCCAAATCTGGGGTTATCTTTTATAATTAATACATTTTTACCCTCTTTGACCGCCACATCTCCAGCCGATGACAATGTCAGATCATAGCGCCGGCCATTTTCATCTTCTGCCTGGAGAACCGTCGGGCAATCGCCGCGTTGTAAATACGACTGTATGTGCCTTAATGTGAGAGCGGTTGACAGCTCGGGCTTGAGACGATTTATTTCTAGTCCATCATCACCTTCCCCCGTGCGTTCTTTGTCCATACGCGTTATGTTAAAGTTAAATTTTTTTATATTTATGCTTCACTAATAAATGGTTATTGGAAAGAAAGGGATTCCCCTCGGCTATACGCTCGGGGCAGGCTCTCCGCTCGCTGCCCCGCATTGTGCGGGGTCGGTCGGAATGATATGAGAGTTGCAAATTTTAACTATCTTTGCTACAATATCTTCGTTATTCCTAATAATCATCTTATGAAACTCACTTGCGTTGAATGTAAAAATGAAGTTGACCTTTCTCCTTATCCCAACCTGGCGGCGGATCAGGTGATTGAGTGCGGCGCTTGCGGCATTACGTTGCTCGTTACCGACCTGACGGACGCGGAGGATATTAAGACGGAGATTGTGGACGAGGGAAAGTGATGCCGACAGATTGTTACAGATTTAGACGGATAGGGACAGATTACGGATTTTAAGAATAAAGTGCAATTGATAATAACCTTGTGGATAAGAGGGGTTGACAAGAGGTTAATCTATGATATAATTATAATCGGTGATAAGCCTGGCGCAAGACATCTACTTGCTCCGAACTTCAAGGCTCCCGAAAGGGGGTCTTTTTCGTATAAATAAAAAATGTTATAATGATCGTCGGTGGATATGAGGGCGGAGAGCAAGTGGCCTTGTGGCTAGGCTTATCACCCTAGCTCTTGGGGTTCGATTCCCCCTCCGTCCACCACCCAAAGCCCTGACCTCGGTCGGGGTTTTTGGTTTTTATGTGTTGTTAAAAATTTTCTTTTTAAATTTTTCCAATTCACCGCTCACCCGCAGCCGCAATACTTCCAGCGTGATTTCTTTGCCGATGAAATCTTTGGCCGAGACGAGTGCAATAAATTCGTCAAAATTTAACTCCACTGTCTGGGTTTTTTCGCCCGGGTCGTTTTTTACTTCCTGGATTTTCTTGCAGTCGCGCGCGATATAAGTGTAGATAGTCCAGTCAACTTTGCAATACGGCTCGCAAGTTTTGAACAGTTCCCAATCGTCCGAAACCATACCGGATTCTTCCAAAAATTCCCGTTTAATCCCTGCCAGCGGCGTCTCGTCATCTTCCTGCCGGCCGCCGAAAAGCGTGTGAAATTTTCCTTTCATCGGCTGTTCTTCGTATGATATAAGCACCTTGTCGCCGCGGGTGGCGATGACTTGCAGGGTGTTGGCGCGTTTGAGCATTTCAAAAGTGGCGGTGCTCTTGTCAAACATTTTTTGTTCCCATTGGTAGACGTCAAAGATGACGCCGGAGAAGATTTTTTTTGCCGTAGAAGGTAATTTCATAGAGTTAATAGAACACGGATTAAACGAATTTAACGGATTTTAACAAATTCGTTTTGATTCGTTTAATCCGTTAAATTCGTGTTCTATTTAATTTGTTTTATTAGTGCCTCGATCATACCACGGAAGCCGTGGCTTCCCATAAAAACCACTACATCCCCATCGCTCGCGTTATCCACTATATATTGAACTAATTTTTCGTCGTCGTCAATGTAGCGAACGCTGCCGTGGGTGGCAGAAATAACTTCGGCCAGCTTTTCCCCATCGCACGGCGGAGAGGGATCGTCTTTGGCGATTTTGATTTGCGTCAGGCGGGGGATGATTATTTCGTCCGCGTCATTAAACGCGTTGGCGTATCCGGGAATTGATTCTTGCTTTCTGTTGCCGGTGTTGGGTTCAAAAATTGTCGTAATCCGGCCGTTGTACAGCCGGCGAACCGTCGCGAGAACGGCCCGAGCTTTAGCGGGCGAGTGGGCGATGTCGTCAAAGACGGTAATCGGTTTGTCTAACCGTTTTTCCAAACGCCGCTTGAGACCTTTCCAACTGGCTATCGCCTTAATAATTCCCGCGGGTTCTATGCCTATTTGGTGAGCCATGGCGAAACAGCCGGTGATGATTTTAGGGATGAAGTCGCCGGCGAGTGAAGATTGAAGATTGAAAGATTGAAAGATTGAAAGATTGAAAGATTGAAATTTGATTTCAAATCGAACACCCTCTTTTATCATTGAGATATTTCTATACTGATAATCATTATTTTTTCCAGCACCATATCGAATAATCTTATAATCTTTTAATCTTTTAATCTTATCAACTTCCTCTGACACTACCAAAACTCCATTTTCAGGTAAACCGTCTATTAGATTCTGAAACGCTTCATTATACAACGTCTCGGTCGGATACACATCCGCGTGGTCCCAATCAACCGAGGTTAAGAGCAGATGAGTAGGGGAGTAGTGGGCGAATTTGGGGCGGTTGTCCCAGCGGGCGCTTTTGTATTCGTCGCCTTCCAGTACGGAGTATTCCCCGACAACCCTACCCCTAACCCCTCCCCTTACGAAGGGGAAGGGAGACGACGAGTCGGAGAGATGCGCCGCGTCTATCTCGTTCAAACTGATTCCGCCGAACATATAGCTCGGGTCATAACCGTTTTCTTTCAATATCCACGTTAGCAATGAAGCTGATGTGGTTTTGCCGTAAGTGCCGGCGCAGACGATGGATTTTTTTTTGACAAAATATTTTTTAATCAATTCCGGATAGGAAACATAAGGGAGGTTATTTTTTTGGACGTAAAGCCATTCCGAATTGTTTGATCCTGCGACATTGCCGACAACAACGAGGTCGGGGTTGCCGTCTTTTGTCATCTGGTCAACATGCCAGCCCGGGTAGTATTCAACGCCGGCGTTTTTGAGATGCTCGGAAACAGGCGGGAAAAAGCCCTTGTCGCTGCCGGTTATTTTATAACCTTTTTTGTGTAACGCAATCGCGAGCGCGCTCATGGCGACGCCGCAGATGCCGATGAAGTGTATATGATGGGGTTTTTGCATAAATTAATGCCACGGCTATTGACAACTTTTTTAAATATGTTATAGTATAGTTAATCACGATGAGAGGCTACCCGAAGGGTCTTGTCCCGAGGTTATGCCTCTTTTTGTTTTCTCCCCAGTTTGTCTTTGGTGTTATTTAGAAAGGTAATGAAATTGTTGAAGTGGCGCAATAGCGATGAATATTTGTATTTATTTGGCACAATCAATCTTTCTATTTTATTTTTACTAATCAGATATTCAATCAGACAATGAAAATTCCCGTCGCCCGTAATGATTATCGCTTTGTCATAATTCGCGTATTCAATCATGGTGTGGAATTATACAGAATTATTTTAAAAGTTTTTTAACTCTTTTTTTAAGCAATCGCGAGAGCGCTCATGGCGACCCCGCAGATGCCGATAAAATGAAAGTGTTGTTTTTGCATGCGTTTAATAGATACGCGGATTTAACGGATTCAACTGATTGGAACGGATTTTGTATTTGTTTTCAAAGACCTTGCGAATGAATTGCGGTTTTACGCCGAAATTGAATAGAAAACCTATTTCAATATCAGTGGCGCGGAGATAATTCATTAGTTGCGCTTCGTGTTCTTTGCACAGCGCTTCGGCCGCTTTTAATTCCAATATAACTTTGGTTTTTACAATTATGTCCGCAAAATACTCGCCAACGAGATAATTTTCAAAATAAACTTTTATTGGAGTTTGTCGTTTGCCGTGCAAGCCCAACTGTTGCAGAACAATGATCATTGTGTTTTCGTAGACTTTTTCAAGAAATCCATAACCGAGTGAATTGTAGGTTTTATAATATGCTTTGATTATTTGTTCAGTGAGTTTTTCCTCCTTCAGTATGGTAGTGTCCATAAATTTGATCGGCGAAAATCCGTTCAATCCGTTAAATCCGCGTATCTATTAAAAGATTCTTCAACTCTTGAATGTCGGTTTTCCACCCGCTTCCATTCCACCACTCCAACCCTCTAAACTGCAGTTTATAAGTATCAGTCGGACGCTGGAAAGAGCCGAGATAAATATATTCTTTCTTTTGCTGTTTGGCGTACTCTACCGCTTTTACCATCATGCCCATGCCAGTATTGGGTGACGGGGGATGGGTGACGGGTGATGAGTAAAAGGGGAATGAGTAGTGGATTATTTCATTAGTTTCTACTACAATACAATAACCAACAATCCCATCATTCTGCGAATAAACGAACAATTTATTAAAATCTTTTCGGTTGCCTGTTAGTAATTCTTTAACCTTGTTCGCGCTAAAAGTTCCTTTTCCAAATTTATTATCATAAAAATCTTTCGCCATTTTTCCCATCTCCCACGAATAATTTTCATACGGCAAATCTTCAATCTTCAATCTTAAATCTTCAATCTTTCGTAACACTCGCCGGTTTTCGCTGGACAGTTCAAATTTAGACAAATCAATCCGCACGCTCCGCGTTTCCTGCATTACGCCTTTCCCGACGCGCGTGAAAAGATAGCCCTGATTATAGAGAGAGTTGATGTTTTGGTCGGAGAAGTCGGTGATGGTTTGTTCATTCCACTTAAAATAGTTCTGCATATCTTGGTAAATCATGGCAATCATGGTAATCTGTGTTCTATCTAACGAAAGGTTGATGGCACACAGATCACCATGATTTCCATGATCCTCCATGATTTTAGAACAACGCAATCCACACCCCCAACAACACCACCGCCGCGTGAATCACCCAAAATCGCATTACCGTCTTTTCTTCGCTCCAGCCGCGCAGTTCAAAATGATGGTGAATCGGCGCCATTTGGAAAATTCTTCGGCCCAAAAGGTAGCGGCCGGCGACTTGGATAATGACTGTCAATAATTCAATATAAAAAATAAAACCCAAAAAGGGGAGGAGGAGCATTTTATTGATGACAATCGCGTTAATGGCGAGAAGCGCGCCCAAACCCAAGGAGCCGACATCGCCCATTTGAAATCGGGCTGGGCGGATGTTGAAATAAGTGTAGGTGATGAGGGCGCCGATAGTGGTGGCGTTTAGGATGGTGATCTCCGCGTAACCGCCGAGCCAGGAGAGAAGAGTTAACGCGGAAAAAGTGGTGATGAGCGCGCCGCCGGCAAGACCGTCCATGCCATCAGCAACGTTTACCGCGTTGGCCGTGAACATCACGAATAAAATAATTAAGGGAATTATCCACCAGCCGATATTGACATAGCCGTCAAACGGAATAAAGATATTGCGCCAGTGCTCGCCGAGTTTAAAATAAATCCACCAAGCGGTAATCGTTCCGGCCGTAAATTGTAAAATTAATTTTTCATGCACATGAATGCCTTTGCCCGGATGAGAGCCCAGCCAGAGCGAAGCGCGTTTGAAAATAGACCATGGGAGAGTGAGCAGATACCACAGGCGCATTTTCCATTCTTTATGCACGCGGATCAAAGTCAGCACTTGTTTCAGCTTGCGGCTGCGGCGTTTATGCCCGTAAATATGCAGGACATCGTCGATGCCGCCGAGAAGGGCCGCGAGAAGCATAACAGCGATCGGCACCCAGGTAAAACTCCGTTCCCAGTTGAAAAAATAAGTGATCACGGCCACGGTGACGATAATCAAGAGTCCGCCCATAATCGGCACCCCGGCCTTGCTTTTCCGCGCGCCCAAGGCGAGCGAAGCGTCATATTCCGGCCGGCGGGTGATTTTGAATTTATATAAAATTTTAATCAAAACCGGCGCCCAAATAAAGGCAACAACGCAAGAAACCAGGCCAAAGGTGATGGCGGTTTTGAGGAGTTCCAGAGTTTCCGGGGAGATGTTCATAATGGGGCTATGATAACAAAAAAAACCTGAGCAGGCAAGTTTTTATCATTATGTAAGATAGATACACGAATTTAACGAATTAAACGGATTGGAACGAATTTTTTATATTTGTTTTCAAAAATTTTTCTTTTAAATTGCGGCTTGACGCCGAAATTCAACAAAAAACCCAGCTCCACTTCTGTGGCTCGTAAATAATTCATCAGTTGTATTTCATGTTCCAGACAAAGTGCCTCTCCGGCTTTTAATTCAACAATAATTTTATTTTCAATAATCAAATCCGCGAAATATAAACCCACATTACTTTCTCTAAAAAACACTTTTATTGGCACCTGTTTTCGACCGCTAATTCCATAACTTTTTAGAACAATGACCATTGCGTTTTCATAAACTTTTTCCAAAAAACCATATCCCAGCTCATTATACACTTCATAATATGCCTTGATAACCTGATTTGATAAATACTCATGTATCATATATCATAATTCGTTCAAATCCGTTTAATTCGTTAAATTCGTGTATCCATCTGACTAAACTTAATTGCGTATTAGCCTCTTAGTTAAGAGTTTTGCTGCTCGCCCCGCTCTCATGAAAGTTTCGTTTTCTTCATCTTCTTTACCATTTTCCACCCACCGCTGTTCGTCCAGCGGTTTTTTGATGTCAATGATTTCAATCACGCCCTGCCGGACACCATGATTGTATTTGCCGTCGGTTGACCAGTTTAGAGAATGAGAATAATAGATTATTTTTGGCGCGTTATTTTCATAATCAATCTGATGAATGATTAAAACATGATCGCGGTCGGCGCCGAGGCCGCTGTCTAACATAATAATCAAATCTCCGGGCTGAATATTTTTTAATTCAATTTCACGGCTGTTTTTTTTATGGGCCAAAATTTCCACGCTTACGTTTTCCACGGTACGCAATTTGGTTAATAATTTGCGTAAAGGATTTTTTATGTTTGGGAATTTGAGATGTTTTTTTAACGGTCCTTGGCCGCGCGCTTTTGATTCCGCGTCAAGAATATGATAGACGA
>JBAZZL010000023.1:0-18449 GCA_041658785.1 Patescibacteria group bacterium | reverse complement strand
GAACAAATAATGTATACAAACCATCTTCAATCTGTTTGGAAATTGACTCTGGCAAAAGATAGGTAAATGTCAGGACGCCAGTCTCTCCCGGCTCAATGGCAATAAAAGCGCCGAACCATTGCCGATCCAAATCCGTACCCATATCCACTGTGCCTGGTAATTTGCTCTGATCATTCTTCACTGCCCCTTCCACGCTTATCAACTCTGATCCTTCGAGAACAAAAACGCGGGCGTAAGTTCTATAACGGGTCGTTCGCCAATCAAATTTTCCTTGATGCTGATAATTCATGCTGGCGCGGGCAACCAGCTTTCCTTCTTCGTTCTTGAAAAAAGAATAAGAAAGAGTGCGGTCTATCGCTAAATCGGTTTTTAATGCCGCCAAATTCGCGTCTACCCACATCAGATAGTCTCCGACTGCCGGTGAAACTTCGCCGGTCAAATTTAATTCGCTTAATTTTTTTTGCAAATCCGCTTGCGGAGAATAAAACATAATCTGTTTCTCTTCAATTAAATCGCTGGCAAGATCAACGTACTGATTTAAATTGGTTAGCATGGTTTGCTTAATTTTGGCAGACACCATCTTGGCAAAAGGCTCCATAATCTGTTTGCGCTCTTTAGGGCTCAGATCCTTATCAACAAATCCATACTCTACTTCGTATTCCAATTTCTCTGTCACATCTTCTGCCGTGAAAGTAATGCCGTCAATCGTTACTGGCCCGATAATTTCCATAATTTTTTCTAAAACAGTTGGTGTAACCCCTGCCACCAAATCTATTTTATCTGCCGACAAACCCCTCTCTCCTTGATAAAATTCTAAACCTTTTTTACTGCTTTCCATAAAATCAGGCGACCAGTTGCTGTCGCGAAAATACCATTTGTCCACGCCCAGATGATCCGTGAGAACGCTAGGCGCGGCTGGCTGCCAATCAGCCGGTGTGTTTCTATCCAAAATTTCAGTGCCTTCCACTTTCAAAATCTCCACTGCTCCTTTATTTACGTTCACTACCGCATAAGAGCCGATAAATCCGCCTCCGGGGCGCAGTTCAGTATTATTTAAAAATAATAATAAATAATTCTTTGGTTCATTCAGACCAAGCAAATCTGGCAATAAATCCACCAGCTTTTTTTCTTCTCCCATAATGTTTTTATCAATATAATTCCGCACTGTCTGATTGTTCCATATCTCTATCGGATCCAGATTGATGAGCCATCTATAAGTCCAAAATCCAGCGGCTATTAGTAAAAGAAAAAATACCAAAATAAAATATGGCCAGAGTCTTTTCTTTTTTTTATTAAACAAAATCATAAACTTACAACTTTACAACTTACTGCTTACAATTTACTGCTTGTTCTCTTCTTCTGCGAAATATTAAATCCCAAATACTTTCCCAGCATAAGACGAGTTACCGCGTCAATCGCTGGAATTGCTCCTACAAAAATCATTGTGAAAGGCAGCATCGCCCATTGCAAAACCATAATAAAATAACGATGCACCGGGTGAGATTCAGGCCGCTTGGGCAAGAGTGGAATGCTCAAAATTGCGGAAAGAAGCAAGCCAGACATTGCCATAATCATCAGATTTTCCAGAACATGCGGGGCGTTAAAAAATAAAGCGCTTTGACGGACAGACTCTGTGGCTAGCCACAGCGGCAGACGCCCTAAAATTGTGATAATCAGCGCCACCAATGCCCACGACCACTTCCCCTCCCATTCAACAAAAATCCATTTCGCTTTTTTCCACCAAGGAATCAACCTGCCCTTTTTTCTAAACTCCCATAACAAATACGGGATATGTTCCACTCCCCATGCCCATCTTCTTTGCTGAAGATACAAATTCTTCAGACTCTTCCACAATTTGTCGTCGCGGACAGTATCCATTGACACCGGAATATACATCGGCGTTACCTCATATTCTCCATTATACGCCAGAAAGCATTGATAGAAAATACGCGAATCCTCGCTGACGATTCTTTTTTCATGGAATCCAGCGTCAACCAATGCTTGAAAACTCATTGAATGAGAAGAAAAAGTCACCAGAGAATCCTGCCGGGCGAGAGATGTCATCATCCAAAAAGTAGTGCCGAAAGCCATTACTCGAAGCGCGGCTTGCGACTCCCACATATTGTTGTTGTAAAGCGCGATCGGCTGGTAAGAGCTGCGCGTGGGATTGGGATGGGTGCAATAAAGATAAGTGAGGTAAGCAAAATATTGCGAATGGCAAACTGTATCAATATCAAACACCGTGACAATAATTTCTTTGTAATCCCAGCCCCTCTCATCAACATACTTTTTGACCTTTCTTTCCGCATAATTTAGATTGGATCCTTTGCCGGCAATTTCCTCCGGCGCTTTCTTTGGATGCAGAAAAAAAATTACATCAGCGAAACAACCTGAAAATTCGGCTTTTATTTTTTCAAAAATCATTTCACAATGTTCTTTTAGCATCTCTTCTCCCGCTATTACAATCGTAAACTTTTCTTTATCATATGCCGAATCGCATACGCTTTGCACTGCGGTTTTTACCACGCTCCACTCCTCATTGAAAACAGTTAAAAAAACAACATGCTTCTTATTTTGATAATCTGCAATCTCGCGTCTCAATTTATCTTTCCAATCTATCCTCCTCACTGTCCTAAATCTTAACCATGCCACAATCAAATAAAACGAAAAATTCATCACCTTCAACACCCAATAAATATCAAACAAAATAATAAAATAAATCATCCAAAGCGGTTTTACGAATGACAGAACGATAGCCAAAATCAAACTGGCCCAAATGGTTAGACCGGGGAGAATTTCGTAAATTCTATACCGCTGGTAATCGGTGATCATAATAATTCACCTAATTGTCTAATTCACCTAATTCACCTAATTCACCTAATTCACCTAATAAAATGTCAAATTCAAAAATTTAGACCGTTGAATAATTGATATTTTCTTTGAATTACGAAATAGGCGTAAACTGTCATTCCCGTCCGCCAGCTGGCGGACGGGAATGACATTTGAATTATTCAACGCTCTCAAATTATAAATTGGACATTGGTAATTTTATTAGGTGAATTAGAAATTAGGTGAATTAGGTGAATTTAATAACATATCTCAAACCTCCCCAAACTAACCCCACCAACCTCTGCCCACTTTTCCTCTACCTTAGTAACGGAAGAAAACTCCGTCCCTTTCTCGCAAAACTCCAGCAGTTTCTTCAAAGCACCCTCTTCTCCCTCCGCGACAACCTCCACCGTCCCATCCGGCGCGTTTTTTACCCAGCCAACCAAACCTAAACCCCGTGCTTTTGTTTCCGTGGTTTGGCGAAAAAACACTCCTAGCACCCGTCCGTGAATTTTCAAATTTAAACGTTTCACAAAATAAAATTCAATTAACTTGCCTAACCGCAAAACCGCGGGGCCGTCATATCAGTTTTAATCCATTTTAATCAGTGTAATCAATGAATTCAAACCTCGCCTTAAAATGCCTCAAAGTCAGGTCCTTGCCGTAAACCGGAACCGCTTTCGGCATCTGATCTCTTTGGTCATAAATTCCCTTGACGCAGTCGGCGACGTAATATAAATCCTGAATTTCGTATTTATTGCGCGGCACGGCGCAGCGGACGAAATTATAAGGATGACTTTCGCCAAAAGCAAAAGCCCCCAGCTCGCAGAGCCGCACGCCCTTCAGCAGTAATAGTCCCGTTAATGAGATCCCGCCATAGTCCTCTCGTTTCAATTTTGTATCGGCAAAAAATCGGTCCGTGTCAATATAAATCGAGTGTCCGCCAAATGGCTCCAAAACTGGGATACCCAGCTCTTTGAAATAATCGCCAAACGCGCGCACCTGCCCCACGCGGCTTTCCAGATACGCTTCGGTAATCACGGTTCTCAAACCCTCGCCAATCGTCATAATGTCCCGCCCGGTCAGACCGCCGTAAGTGGGATGTCCTTCGATAAGAATCTGATGGTCGCGGATATCGTTCGCGATCTCTTGGTGTGCGCGCAAAAGCGGACTGTCTTTTTTCAATACCAAGACGCCGCCCATGTTGGCCAGCCCGTCTTTTTTTAGAGAAATGGTAAACCCGTCGCACAAAGCAAAAACCTCCCGCGTAATTTCAGCGATGGTTTTGTTTTTGTATTCCTCTTCCCGTGTTTTGATGAAATAACTATTCTCCGCGAACCGGCAGGTGTCAAAAAACAACGATTTATTATATTGGTCGCATAATTTTCTTACTGCTTTCATGTTCGCGAGCGACACTGGCTGGCCGCCGCCGCTGTTATTAGTCAACGTCAGGTAGACCAGCGGGACGCCGTCCGCGTCTTGAGCCAGCAGGTCCTCTAATTTTTTTATATTCATGTTTCCTTTGAAAGGCGCGTATCCCGGCTTATGTAATTCTTCGGAAAAACAATCAATCGCCACGATACCATTGCTTTCAATGTTGGCGCGGGTAGTGTCAAAATGGCCGTTGCTGGGAATTTTCAGCGACGAGCCCAGCCGGCCGATCGGCGTAAAGAGGGCGTGTTCCGCGGCCCGGCCCTGATGAAATAAGTAAATCTCGCAATTTTCTACCTTGATTCCCCAGACCTCTTCAAACGCTTCCAATAATTTAAAATAACCATAATTGCTGCCGTACGCCTCGTCTCCCAGCATCATCGCGGCCATCTGCTCGGCCGTAAGCGTGGTCGTGCCGGAATCGGAGAGCAGATCCCCTCCTTTTAACATTTCCGAGGGAAATTGAAAAACATTCCATCCCGCCCGTTCGGCCGCGGCCAGACGCTGTTCCATGGTAAATTCATGATGAAACCGAACGCTGGCGTTCACATACGCCCGGGGCTGGTGTTTGGTGAAAAAATTGGCTAAATTGATCGGGTTCATAGGAGTTCATCATACTAAAAAAAGGCGGGGTTGTCCACGCTCTTGACAATCATGTTGCAAATATGGTTTAATACGGATAGAAGATAAGTCCTTAGGGTAAAGCGTTGTGGAGGGCGTTCTCCATCAGGAACATCCCTATGAAGCGACGACATTCCCAAAAGGCTCTTTCCAAGAATCCACTTTAGAGTGGATTTTTGATTTGGACAAACCGCAACCCGAGCTCTTCAAACATATGCTTTGATCCTTGCTGATATTCTTTATAAAAAGTATTTGAAACAAAATCAGCCAATTCAACTAAAACATCCAGATACGATGGTGTCAATTTAAATGAGCGTCCGTGGCATGGATGCGCCGTCTTGATTTAACATAAGGTTTCCGAATATCCTTCCAGCGTTTTCTAAGAGCTTTTTCGTTTAACACCGCAAAACCATTGATGCTTATAAACATCCTGCCTTTGTCTTTTTGTAAATTGTATGATTCATCAAGATAAATATACATAGGATTACTCTTTCCGCAACGCCACAATCGGATCCAACGCCGCCGCTTTCCGCGCCGGATAAATGCCGAAAAACAAACCCACGGCCGAAGAAAATCCCAAGGCCAAAACAATGGAGAAAAGCGACACGGAAAAACTCCAGTTCAGCCCGTAGCTGGTCGCGCCGTAATAAACGCCGTACGAAATAATGTAACCCAAAATAATGCCGACAATGCCGCCGGTAAAAGTGAGCATCACGGCTTCGCTCAAAAATTGCCACAAAATATCTTTTGACCGCGCGCCGACGGCTTTGCGCAAACCGATTTCAAACGTTCTCTCCGCCACCGTAACATACATGATGTTGGTGATTCCCACGCCGCCGACAATGAGCGAAATGCCGACGAGAGCGACCAAAAGCAAAGTAATTCCGCCCACGATGGTCTCCAATGTTTCTCTGATTTCGTCCATGGTCGTTATTTCAAAATCATCCCGGTCCGGATCCGTGATGCTGTGATTCTGCCGCAATAGATATTCCACGTCGGCTTTGGTTTGTTCAATCTTCCCCAAATCAATGACTTTCGCCATCGCGCCCATTACAAAGTCGGTACCCAAAAGCTTTTTTTGCAGGGTCTTGGTGGGAATATAGACAATGCTGTCATAATCAAAACCAAACGAAGCGCCGCGGGGCACCACCACCCCGACGATTCTAAACGCCTTGCCGCGCAAATACACGTTTTTTCCCACGGCGCTGTCTTCGCCAAACAATTCCTCTTTTACCTTGGCGCCCAGCGCCAGTACCTGGGCCAGCGAGTCCTCTTCGGCGTTGTCATAAAATCGGCCTTCGGCCAGTTCAATTTTTTCCACCTTGATCGCGTTCGCGCCATAGCCAAAAAGAATTACGGTTTTGTTTTCCTCTTGATATTTAATCACCTCTTGCCCGGTAACATAGCCAAAAGCCGATTCAATGTTTGGATGTTTTTCAATTTCGTCAATGTCGGTATTTTTGAACGTGGTAATGGTAACGCCGGTCGCCATGCTGGTCATGTTGCCGACATGCCCTTTGCCCGGCACTCGGACCTCAATGTTCAGCGCGTCCGGAGTGTAAATATCAAGTTCGCCGACGATCATCCGTTCCAACCCCTTGCCGGCGGACAAAATAATCACCACCGACGCGATGCCGATGCCGAGAGCGAGGATGGTCAAAATACTGCGCAGTTTCTGACGCCGCAGAGCAAAATAAGACATTTGCATTCTATCCCTAAACAACATAATTGAATAAGTAGTTTCATTAGATAGAAACACGAATTAAACGAATTTAACGGATCAGAACGAATCAAAATCCGTTAAAATTCGTTTAATTCGTTCAATCCGTGTATCTATCTAACCAACTTAATTAATAAAAACTTATTCGTAACGAAGCGCCTCAATCGCGTTCAACCGACTTGCCCGGCGGGCGGGAATAATCCCAAACACCAGCCCAATCCCAATGGAAACAAAACAGCCGAGCAGAATGGACGGGATGGTGATGACCAAATCCCACTCGTATCCCAGATACTGCGCCACTTCGGCCACAATGACGGAAATGAAAACTCCCAAGATAATGCCGATCAATCCGCCCAAAAAAGTAATCACCACCGCTTCCACCAAAAATTGCAAAGTAATATCTTTCCCCTTGGCGCCCACGGCTTTGCGCAGGCCGATCTCGCGCGTTCGCTCCTGCACATTGGCGAGCATGATATTCATAATGCCAAAGCCGCCGACGACGAGAGCAATGGCCGCGATCGCCGCCAAAAATAATTTGAGGGCGTCGGTAATGCTGGACAGCGCTGCCAAACCCTGCGCCATTGAACGCACGGAAAAATCATCCTCCTCGCCCGGGTTAATATTATGCCGTTCGCGCAAAACATTTTTGATGCTTTCTTCCGCCGCTGCCACGTTTTCCGCGCGGTCAACTTTGGCGCGGATAAAACTGACATGGTCAATGCCGAGCAAAAGCTTTTGCGCCGCGGTGATCGGCACAAAGATCTGATCATCCTGATTTTGGAATCCGCTCACTCCCCGCTTTTTCATTACGCCGATAATGGTAAAGCTGGTTTTTTTGATTCTAATTTTTTCTCCAATCGGGTCAACCTCGCCAAACAGTTTTTCTCTCACCTCGTCGCCCAGCACCGCCACCCGCGCCATCCCTTTTTCTTCGTCTGCGGTAAAAAATCTGCCCGCGGCCACGCTGGTGTCTTCCACCTCCAGATAACTGGCCGTCGTGCCGGTAAAAGTAGTGTCAACTGTTTTATCATTCAAATTAATGGCGTCGTTGCCGCTCACGTACATGGTGAGGTAGAGCAGACAGTCGCATCCTTCTTGCAAAATTTCTTTGCCGTCTTCATATTTTAAAGTGGTAACGACAATGCCCAGCGCGGACGCCGGCGGCCCGTCTTCTTCCGACGCGCCGGGCAATACCCCCACCAAATTCGTCCCCACGCTTTTCACCTGATTCAAAATCAAACTCTGCGCCCCGGCCCCGACCGACAGCACAATAATCACCGCCGCGACGCCGATAATAATCCCGAGCATAGTTAAAAACGACCGAATTTTATTCCGGCGCAGGAGAACGATTGAGCTGTAAAGCGATTCTTTAAAATTCACACTATTTTTGATGTCATTCCGACCGAGCGTCGCAGCGAGTGGAGGAATCCCTTTCTTACCTCTATCTAATCATTAGCGAAGCGTATTGTCAAAAGATCGACAGTGCATTAAGTTGGTGCTTGATGATTTCACGTTTTGTGGTATAGTATGGCATAGTTGAGCTTAAAAAGATAGGGGGGTAAGATAGTATAATATGAATAAAAAAACAAAAGAAAATATTAAAGATACAATACTGGTTATAGGCGCCATTATTGCTGCAGTCTCTTCTATTTATGCTATTAAATCCTTTTTTGAAGCAAAAAAAACTGGAAGACCATACTTAAGTATAGTAGAAAGGAATGATGTCTTAAAATTTAATACCGATTATCAGTATAATATTTTAAAAGCAACTATAAAAAATACTGGCAACTTACCTGCTAAATTTAATACTAGCCTAAATGGGTGGCCGTGCTCAAGTACACCCCTACGTGCAGACAGTGATTATATTTCACCAAACCAAGAAATCGAATTGGGGTATAATCTCTTATTTAATTGCAAATTACCAAGTGATAACATGTGTGGTGTCTATGAAAATATAAAATTGGAGATTAATTATAAAACGCAAGACCTAGATGATTTTGACTACTCCACGTCATTTAAAATGAAAATTATCCCCGGAACTAAAGACATGATAGAATTGGACTCGACATCGTCAGGTAAGTATGATTTTGCCATAATAAGATGTGGGGGCAATGACCAAAGAACAAATTTAGTTGCCACCTGGTATATAGATGAAATGAAATAAAATCGGTATCCTTTTAAGATCCATTTGTTAACGCAAAAGGAAAATTTTGCCGGCTCCACAGTCCCCGACACAGGGGCTGTGGAGCCAAGTTGCACCAGTCGGGCGGCGAAGCAGGTTGGTTCCATAGCCCTGGAGCCGGCGGAGGGTTATGGAATAAAATATAGTTTTGATTTCAAAACAAAAACATTTAAAATTGTTAATTAATTATAATTTCTACTATGGAAACTAAAGAAACAAAAAGTGGCAATTTTATAAAATATGGCTTGGTAATAAGTTTACTCATAGTGGCATTTTCTATATTCTATTACTTAGTGATATTTTTACCTAAAAAACAAACTAGTGATGCCCAATTAAAAGAATCGCAACAACAGCAAGTGGAAAAACAAAAAAACGAACAGAAAATAAAATTGGATGAATGCTTGCAAAATGCTAAAACATATTATGATCAGCTACTATCTGCTAACGACACAAATCCTAATGATAATACTTATACACTTCCTTTAGAAGTTAGTAATTTTACAAAAGATATTTATGATGAAACAGTAGCTGGATGTAACAAGCTATATAACGATTAAATTATGGATGAACAAACATTTGACCGCTGGAATGAGAGAAAGAAAATAACAAACTTTCACGGCTCATATCCACACTTTTTGCCTGGACAGATCTGGTGGGCGCAAATTGGACAAAACATTGCCACAGAAGTTGCTGGAAAAGGTGATGATTTCCTTCGTCCGGTTGTGATTATGCAGAGAGTGTATGGCAATGCCTGTCTGGCAATTCCACTCACCACAACTGAACGTGAGGGAGATTATTATTTCTGTTTCAAAGATTCCAAAGGCAAACCACAATACGCCCTGCTCACGCAAATTCGATATTTGGATGGCAAGAGACTGAAATATCAACGAGCGGATATAAAAAAAGAAGATTTGGAGAATCTTCGAAACGCTTTCTGTAAATTGATAAAAAAATAACCCTACCGAGGTAGGGGGCTCCTTTCGGAGCAAACTTCTATTTAGAACTATACACTACTGACAAAAATATGTCAAGTAGAGACTGTGGATAGTGAAGAAAAAGCCAAAACTTCGCGTATCGGCGACATTAGCGAAAATAAATTATTTTTTCTCGTTCGATTTTAACGATTTTATTCCATTGGTGGATATGGAACGACTTTGGCTGAATTACAAACCAATTTTGCCAGTTATATGACAATGTACAATGACGAACGACCGCATTGGGGGCTGAAAGGGAAAACACCATTACAAACACTTAATTTATTTTTAACTAAAGTGTGTCAGATATCTTGACCCCATACATATTCTTGTCTTTTTTTGAATAATATGATATTCTTTTTACATAAGTTACCCAATCCCAAATTATATGGCTAACGGACATAATGTTCAAAAAACAAAAGAGGCAATGATAAAATTACCGCTATCTGCTTTGCGTTATCTTTCTCGTTATCCGCGCGAGAAAAAGATCGTGGTGGAAATAGCCACCGACGATATCGTGCGAGTTAACGACGCCAAAACGCTCGACGAAATTATTGGATCGGCGCGGCTTGACTACGCGCTTGGCAACTATGCCTCGCGCAAAACCGCGCGCGGTTTAATCGCCGCTTTACGGGCATAATATGGTAATAAATTTCTCGCCGCGTTTTAAGCGGTCTTACCAGAAATTACCCAACCGCATTCAAACCGACTTCAATAAACAATTAAACTTAGTTTGACTCCAGAATCTAACGCAACACTTGTATAATAGGTGGAGTGTCAAATTGATCCGCCAATCGGCGGAGAAATTTGACCCTTTTGCTGATTTGCCAGCCGAATTTCACTGCGACGTTCAATTCGGCGCTCCTTATGACAATTACAGATAGTATTGTTGCGTTAAAAAGTTGAATCCAAGTTATATATTTTTTTATTTTACTTCTACCTCCACGTCATTGCTGTATTCGCCGCAAGCGCCGGTTTGTTCATCCGCGACTACGCACATTCTATAGTGCTGGGTTCCAGCAGGTTGAGATCCCCAGACCGCGCTTCTTAGGGTGCCGTGCTGGCGGAACCAGTAGCGTGTGCCGTCGTGCACCGGGTTTTCTTCCGGACCTCGCACCAGAACAAATTGATCGCTGCCGCCGGGTTCGGTCATAGTTTCCCAATCAAATTTTACCAGGCCGTCCCCCTGCGCTTCTCCGCGTAAAGTTATCGCCGCCTCTTCCTCCGCTTCTGCCGCGGCTTCTTTCTCTTCAGTCACTTCCGCAGCTGGATTCGTCTCCTCCTCTATTATCGCTGACTGTGTTTTGCTGGCGGGTTCTGTGGTTGGGCGGGTTTTGAAATAATAGACCCCGACCAAGACGACAACCACCGCAACCAGCCAAAGCGCTGTGTTTTTTTTCATAGTGATGTGGTTAAGATTAAGATTGAGATTGAGAAAAGTATAACACAGGGTTATTTTTGGCGCAAATAGGTGTATTGTAAAGTTGTTGCCGTAGAATTATCAGGTTGACACAGCTTGAATTTTTGCTATACTGGATAAGTTCTTTGAAACTCTAATTTAATCAACTGCCCAGGTGAAAACCGATTTTAGGGCTTTTTGTGTTTTATTGTAAAAAATTGACACTGTGACTTTATGCAAGAAAAAATAATAATCAAAGGCGCCCGGGAACATAACTTAAAAAACATCAACCTTGAGCTCCCGCGCAACAAAATGATCGTCTTTACCGGACTGTCGGGATCAGGGAAATCTTCGCTGGCTTTTGATACCATTTTTGCCGAAGGCCAGAGGCGGTATATTGAAAGTTTATCCGCTTACGCGCGGCAGTTTTTGGGCGGAATGAGCAAGCCGGATGTGGATGATATTGAGGGTTTGTCGCCGGCCATTTCCATTGACCAAAAGGCGCATTCGGCCAATCCGCGTTCCACGGTGGCGACGATTACCGAGATTTATGATTATCTTCGCGTATTATTCGCGCGAGTGGGGAAACCGCATTGTCCTGTTTGCGGGACAAAGATTGAATGTTTGACTATTGATCAGATGATGGAGAATATTGAGAAGAAACTGGAAACTGGAAATTTGAAACTGGAGGAAAAAAATAAAGATAATCAAAAAATCAGCAAATCAGGATTATCCGTTATCCGTAAGCATAACGAGCTGGTTGTTTTATCACCAGTGGTGCGCGGGAGAAAGGGAGAATATTATCAAATGTTGTATGACATTTATAATTCGGGTTTTCTGGAAGTGAGAGTGGATGGAAAGATGAAGAGCTTGAAAGACAGGATTGAATTGTCGAAAAATTTTAAGCATACGATTGAGGTGGTGGTTGACAGAATCACGATGCACGATTCACGCAGCACGACACAAGAATCAAAACAGCGATTGGCCGAAGCAGTGGAGTCGGCCGTAGATCTTTCCAACGGTTTATGTACCGTCATTTTTCCTGATGGCGAGGAATCAATTTATAGCACAGAATATTCCTGCCCCAAAGACGGTTTTAGTTTTCCGGAGATTGAACCGAGAATGTTTAGTTTCAACAGTCCTTATGGCTATTGTGATTATTGCACCGGATTAGGAACCAAGGAACTATTCAGCGAAGAGGATTGTCCCAAGTGCCAAGGTAAGCGGTTGAATGAAAATGCTTTGGCAGTAAAAATCAACAACAAAAATATTTGGGAAGTAACCAGTATGACTATAGAAGCGGCGGTTGATTATTTTTTGAATACTGAAGATCAACTTAGTGGTAAAGAAAAAGAAATTGCCGGAGCGGCTTTGCGGGAAATAGAAAATCGTTTGCAGTTTATGCTGAACGTCGGTTTGCATTATTTGACTTTAAACCGCAAAGCCGGAACTTTGTCAGGCGGAGAAGCGCAGAGAATTAGATTAGCTTCGCAAGTGGGCCAACGTTTGGTTGGCGCCATGTATATTTTGGACGAACCGACTATTGGCTTGCATCAACGGGACAATGCCCAGCTAGTTTCTACTTTGCGCAATCTTTGCGACCAGGGCAATACGATTATTGTGGTAGAGCATGATGAGGATACGATTAGGGTGAGTGATTGGATTGTGGATATTGGACCTGGCGCTGGGAAGCATGGGGGAGAGATTGTTTATTCCGGGCCTTTGGACGTCATGTTGAGCGAAACGGAGCCCTTCGGCTTTGCTCAGGACAGGCTCCGCGGAGTGAAGTCAAAACATCCCCCGCTCAACAGCAGTCCGATGGGATCCTTTGACTTCAGCCGCAATGCGGCTTCCGCCCAGGATGACGTAAAGCAGATTGGCGATGCCAGTAAATCTCTCACTGGACAATATTTAAGAGGCGAGAAAAAAATTGATCTGCCGGAAAAACGCCGAAAAGTTGATCAATATACTCCTAAAATAAAAATCAAAGGCGCTTCCGAACATAATTTGAAAAATATTGATGTGGAAATTCCTTTGCGCCGATTTGTATGTTTAACCGGCGTGTCCGGATCAGGCAAATCAACCCTGATGAATAAAATTTTGTATCGTACATTAGCAAACAGAATAAATTATTCCAGCCGAGCGCCGGAGGAAAAAAAGAAGCAAGCGGGCAAGCACAAGAGCATTGTTGGTATAGAATACATTGACAAGATAATTCGCATTGACCAGAATCCGATTGGACGAACTCCGCGCAGCAATCCGGCGACTTATACCAAAGCTTATGACGGCATCAGAGAATTATTTGCCATGACTCCGGAAGCAAAGATTCGCGGCTATAAATTGGGGCGCTTTAGCTTCAACCGTCCGAGCGGTCGATGCGAGCATTGCGAGGGCAGAGGGTCTTTGGAAATTGAGATGCATTTCTTGCCCAGTGTAGAAATTGTTTGCGATGTGTGCCGGGGCAAGCGGTTTAACCGCGAGACTCTGCAAGTTCATTATAATGGGAAAAATATTTCTGATGTTCTCACGATGACAATTGAAGACGCGGAAGATTTTTTCAAAGACATTCCGCAAATTTATGACAAGCTGAAAGTTTTGAATGAAGTAGGTTTGCATTATTTAACACTTGGCCAATCTGCCAAAACACTTTCTGGCGGCGAGGCGCAACGGATTAAGCTCTCTCGCGAGCTGGCAAAACGAAACACTGCCAAGACTTTGTATTTACTTGATGAGCCGACAGTCGGCTTGCATTATGATGATGTAAAAAAGTTGATTGAAGTGTTACAACGTTTGGTATCGCAAGGCAATACCGTGATGGTGATTGAACATAATTTAGATGTAATCAAATGCGCGGACTGGGTTATTGATCTTGGTCCTGAAGGAGGAGACAGAGGCGGAGAGGTGGTTGCGGTTGGTACGCCAGATGAAGTGGCGAGAAGGAGCAGTTTGAGTTATACTGGGAAGTATCTTAAAAGAGTAATTTAATATCATTATGCCAAAGACGCCAGATAGAATCGAACATGGTTCAATTCCAAACGGAGATACGGTGATTGAAGAAAATAGAGAAAAAGAGAAAGCATTGCCCATAGTTGCGGGAGGACGTTGGGAGATTACCGAATGTCTGCATGCCAAAGCAAAGGGCGAATTATATGAGGGGCGGAGGTCTGTGCCGGCTGAATACAATAGAGAAACAGATCCTGACTTTGAGGTGATTATCAAGACGTATCCATTAGATGTTCCGGGGAAACAAAAAGAGCGGTTAATAAATGAAAAAGACGCGCTGATAAATGCTGGTAAAAATCCCTGGGTAGTAGATGTGCTTGATGTGGTAAAATTAGAAGACGGCAGGGAAGCGATTGTGATGCCAAAAATTAAAGATTTGGATTTGCGATTCGTGAAAAATAGGATGGGCGTTGAGAGACACAATGAAAGATTTGTGGCGGATGTCGCGGCGCAGGTTTGTTTTGGTTTGGCGTCCTTGCATGAGCAGGGGTTGGTCCACCGAGACATAAAACCGGAAAATATTCTTGTGCATATCATGAGCAATGACCGCACGCCGTATGTGATGATCGGCGATTTGGGCCTGGTGGGGAAATTGGCCGAGTCGCCGCTGGCAAAGGATGTTTTATTTGATTTTTCCGCCGCGGGAGAATCAGTTGGCGCGCTTCCTTATGAGGGGATTACTCCCGCTAACACTGCCCTTGGCACGATTCAATATATGTCGCCGGAACAGTTGTGGGCAGGCCAACTTAGCGTCCAATCGGATTTATTTTCTTTGGGGGTTATGATGTACGAGTTGCTGGTCGGAGAAAGACCGTTGGACGCGGTTGTGGGGCGCAAGAATTACAATTGGGATCCGATTTTATCTGATTTGTATAAAAAAATTAAATCTCCGTCAGAGATGTTGCATGAAAAAGAGACTTTGTTGAAAAAAATCGTGATGCAGTTGTTGGCAGTGGATCCTGAAGACAGGAAGTTTGTTTCTATAGATGGCGGGGAAAGATTGGATATTAGCGACGCGATGAAATTGGCGGCGGCGATTAAATACGCCATGGTTAAGGACGGCCAGGCCTCGCCCCAAGATTATCCATATCTTCATGCCTGACTAAGTAGTTTATTCAAAACCCGCAACAGAGGGGCTCTCCAATCGTCTTCCAACTGGCTTTTGACAAGTTTAACTGTAAATTTATCCTGTTTAGAGAGTTTGTTTTTTTCCAGCATTTCGCATTTTTCAAGAATTTCGCGATCTCTTTTTGTGGGCAGAAGGTATTTTTTCTTTGGCATAAATTTAAAATAAAATTTTGTCTAATTTTGTTTAATTTTTACTCACGTCAGGATGCCAATTCTGTTCATTCCATTCTTGAGTCGTGGCAGTCATGATCTGTTTAATTTTTTCTGAAATTATTTTTTCCGTAAAAAAAGTATATCCGCTTATTTTGTTTTCTACTATCAATCGCGGTTCTATTTGCATGAATTTTAAAATACTAAATCTGAACCAAACTAATTGAGGTCCTTCTCTGGTTTCTATTGGCATATCCTGAATATTACCCAATCCGAAGATCTCGCCGGTTTCAATATTAATGCTCCCGTTAACTGCCGCTTCAGAACAGGATCGTCCATCTACAGTTTCAGAATAAGGATGATGAGATTCGTTTTTTAAAACGTTAAACATTCGTTTATTTAATAAATCAACATTAAATTCCACCGCCTGCGCCTCTTTTAAGTATTCAGGATCAACAATGACTTGTTCCCCCATAGTGTTAGTTTAAATGAATAATCTGTTGGTTGTTGATAAGAGTTTTTATTCAATAATTTTGTTCAATTTTGTAAAATTTCGTCCAATTTTAATAACTCGTTCACTCTCCTCAACACGCTCAATTTTAATGTTGAGTATTTTTTTACTCTCAAGCAACGAAACAAGCTTCTCCGGCCATTCCACCAAACAGACGGTATTCTCATCTCCGAGATAGTCCTCGGCGCCGATTTCAATCAACTGTTCTTCGTTTTTCAGCCGATACGTATCTATGTGTACCAGCTTTCGTATGTCGTATTTCGTATGTCGTATTTCGTACACTTGCATTAGAGTAAATGTTGGACTCACCACATCATTCGGATTAATGCCAAAATATTCGGCAATGCCTTTGACGAGCGTGGTTTTTCCCGCGCCGAGATCGCCAAAGAGCATAACAATGTCGCCGCCTTTGAATTTGGCGGCGATTTTTTTACCGATTTTAATAGTTTTTTTGGTTGAATGGCTGACGTATTTCATAGCGGTTCGTCAGAGCAAAGGCAGGAGCTCTTTTTTAAGTTTAGCCAGCTGGTTTTGTTTCAGATTTAACTCTTTCACCGCGGTTGTCTGTTTAAGCATGGTTGGTAATTCGGCCGCCAAGTGTTTTAATTGGAAATTATTAAGCAGAGTTTGATAAAATTTCCAGTCAATTTGTTTTAAATTCAGCAAACTCAAAATGTCAATCTTGTCTTTTTCTCCTTTGGGCGAACCGGCGCGGTCGAGATAAGCGATTAGTTTTAAGATTAACAAGATTTCAATTTTGGGAACGATAAATCCCGCGCGGGTGAGCGTGTGTTTTTTGATTTCTTCCGCCGGCAGCCCTAATTCCGAGTAATGCGGCAGGTAAATGTCAATGTCAGTATTGTCTATTTTTATTTCGTATTTTTTTAAGCGGTCGTTTTTGCTTACGGTAAATTTTTCTTTCAACTTCGCCAGCTCATCGTAGTCAACGATCAGGTCAATATCTTTGGATTTGAGCGCGCCGGTGTATAAAAAAACCGCCCAGCCGCCGATGAGAATAAAATGGCGGTTTTTTTTGAATTGCTGTAATAACTGCCAGCTTTTTTCCGTGATTAATTGGTGGTAGTATTGCATAACTATGACAACCGCGAAAGTCAAAGAATTTTTTCTTTCAAACCGTTTAGAAAGTCCTTCGCGTACCATTCCGGCAGGTTCCAGAGATCCGCGTATAACTGCGTCGCGGGAACAGTCGGTCCGTAATTTTTTAAATAAACATCAGGTTTCAGAACAATCAGATTGGCATAGCCCTTTTGGGGAGGAAAGCGTTTTTTAATTTCCGCCGGGTTTGCGGCGTAAACATACACCTTGTCATAATCGGCCGGGGCGTCGGAGAATTTTTGGCGGTAAGCCGAGTAGGCGGTGAAAATCGCGTCCGCGGGCATTAGTCCTTCTATTTGGAGGGCGGGTGCGTCCACGCGTGTCTCATAAATAATATCTTTGGCCAGATTTCTGAAAGTGGACCAGATATTTAAAAATTTTTCCTGGTCGCGGACAGTGAAAAACTTGCTTTTTACCTCAACGGCGCCGCTCGCGCGGGGGATTTTCAGAGCGTTAAAAATCGTGCTCAAAGAATAGCCGAATTTTTTTGCCAGTTGTTTTTGGGTGAATTGACGGGTTTTTTTGTCTATTGACTGGCATAAAATCTCCCGCCAGACAATTTCTTTCTTTTTAAGCATAAGTTTCGTTTTTTATAGTCAAAAAATGGCTATGTTTCTATTATATTAGAAACACATAAAAATGTCAATCTTTTTATAAAAACTCTTTCAAACCAGAAATAGTAGCCAATTTGAGTAGGAGATCCTCCGGAATCGGCTGTTTATCATCCAGTGCTTGTCGCAATCGTGTGAGTTCTTCCGGTTCAAGATTTTCTGCTATTTTTTTCCAGAATTTTTCAATATCAAGCGATTCAAGAAACGGTTCTTTTTCATCGTCATTGCTTGGCCCGATGTCCCGGTTGTAATCCAGTTCTCTTCTTACGGTCGGCAGCTGACGCATTTGTAAGCGAAAGCGCACGTATTCTATACCTCGCGGATCTCCTTCTATTGTTTGCTTTGCCACGGCCGGAATTTTGGAAATTGAGAACCATAATATCTCCGGATAAGATACAACCAGATCCTTTACAGTCATATTTTTGTTCTTACATTTGTCCGACACATTAACAAAGAGCGCGTTGAATTTTCCGCGCACAGTTTCCGGGTTTTGCCCCCACAGACTGGGTTGCGTTTTCACCACCTCCCGCGCCATTGTCGGCGCTTCCGGACTCTCGCCCAGCAACGCGGCGATGTTATTTAAGTTTGTCCGCATGGTTTCCGGGTTTTGCGTCCACAGACGGGGTTGCGTTTTCACCACCTCCCGCGCCATTGTCGGCGTTTCCGGACTCTCGCCCAGCAACGCGGCGATGTTATTTAATTTTGTCCGCATAGTTTCCGGGTTTTGCGCCCACAGACTGGGTTGCGTTTTCACCACCTCCCGCGCCATTGTCT
>JBAZZL010000022.1:0-18611 GCA_041658785.1 Patescibacteria group bacterium | reverse complement strand
TTGGGTTTTGGGCAATAGAGAGCGGCTCCTTAGACATATTGCGCATATTGCGGTTGCGCAAAACAGGCCGGAAAAATTAAATTTTGATTTATTTGAGGCGTTCCGAATTTTTATTCCAGAAAAATTCAATAGAGCTTTTCGGCCGGTATTTACCACTTTTTTGGTGGTAGTGGTTTCTGTGGTTGGCTGGACAGCGAGCGTAGGCGCGTCGTACAATAGTTTGCCAGGCGATACGTTATATGGCGTTAAACTTGCCACGGAAAGAACCCAGGTCGCGGTTGCCAGCCTGACTGGCGGACCGGAGAAAAAGGCAGAAGCATTGAATAATGTGGCAAAGACGCGGGCATACGAAGCCAAAGAGCTTGTTTCGCAGAATAGACTTGATCATGTTGGCAAAACTTTGTCTTCTCTCCAAAAGACTGTAGAGAAAGCCAGCGAGAGCATGCAAGACGTGAAAGAGAATGATCCGGGAAAAGCGACAACGGTTGCGAACAGCATTACAGAGACAGCCGAGTCAATATCTCAGACGCTTGATGAAGCAATGGATAAAGTGGATAATTCTGAGATTATTGGCAAGATTTCCGAGACAAAACAGGATGTAACCGGCAAGGGGATTGAAGCGGTGGGTTTGGTGGTGGATTTGGCGCAAGAACAAAAAGAAAATGGCGAGCAAGGAGGAATTACCCAAGAAAAAGTAGAAGAGTTGGTCAAAAAGACAATTGACAATTTGAGCAATCATGCCGAGAAAGCGGTCGCGGCCGCAAAAGAGATGGGGCTTGTTTTGGAAGACTCCAAGCAAAGAACTGCCAGCGCGACTACAACGGTTTCTTCCACACTGGCGGTATCAACAACCGCGACATCTTCGCTTGCCGCGCCAAAAGATGACAAGATTGTTACTGGAGGAAATTTGGACAAAAATGGCGAGTCAGCGGCGATCGCAAAAGCGGCCAATGATGCGGTAACGGTAGATTTGGAAACAGCCAAAAAGCTGGTGCAAGGCGGGCAGTTGTCAGAAGCGCTGGCGAAAGCAAAAGAAATCAATAGCGGGGCGAGCGCCATTACGAAAGACGCCAAACAAACGATGGCGGACGAAAAAAACAAGCAATTTGATTTATTGGATGTCAATACCGGGACAACGACATTGGGAAATTAGAAATTAGAAATTAGAAATTAGAAATAGTTATTTACTGTATGGCTAGGCTGGCTCGCTTTCTATAGCAGGGCGGGACGGCCAGTGCCATACAGTAAGGCTTCTCTATGTAAAAATGGAGAGGCAAAGGGCCCGTATTGTCCTCGCAATGCTATAAAATGCAGAGCAAAGGATAATACATTGTTGGACCAACTCCTTTCTTTATGAAAGGGAAAGATGGCTCAACTCGCATGCCTGGCCAAAAGGTCGATCCCGACTAGTTTGGGAGCTAAGGCTGCAATATTAACAACTTATCTTTCTGGATTCCGACTTAGTCGGGACGCCAAAAGATAAGAGAATAAATTTATTTATGACCGATGTAATTAAGATCGGGAAAAGAGCGTTTACATGGTCTGTGGTTGCGACCACAATCCTCTGGAGCATTGGCGCCGCGGCGCTTGTTCCTCTAGTTGCTCATGCTGAAGAGGCATGTATAGCGCTAGAAAAAGGGGATTTGTTCAAGGTGGCTGACAATACCGCAGTCTACCTGATCAACGCAGACATGAAACGTCTATATTTCCCAAAATCAGAAATTTATCATTCATGGTATGAAGATTTTTCTGGTGTAACAGTAATTTCAACCGCATGCACGGACGCTTATCCAGCTCCGGATGACGCTCCATTTGGAGTGAATTATCGCGCTGGTTCTAAGCTGGTAAAAGTACAAATCAGTCCAAGCGTATATGTTGTTGAACCAAACAACACCATTCGCAAGCTTGGCAGCGAAGCAATAGCAGCTTCTCTTTATGGCGCAAATTGGGCAGGTTTGGTGCGCGACATCAACGATGTCTATTGGCCAAACTATGACGAAGGAACAGCGATAGCCGCAGCAGCTCTGCACAATGGCATGCTAGCCAAAGTAGCAGGCAGCTCTGATGTCTGGAACGTTGCGGGCGGCAAGCGCTACAAAGTTGAAGGCACACTGGGCAGTATCGTATCTGGCGATGTGCGCACAGTTACTCAGGCTTTGCTTGATGCTGTAGAGAATGGCGGTACTACCGTTACTCCAGCTTCAATGGTAAGCAATCCATCACAAGGTGTTGCTACGCCAACCACGCCAACCACCACCACGACCACCACCACCACCACGCCAACAGCGTCGGGCACGCTATCAGTAGCATTGGCGGCGGATACACCGGCGGCAGGCAATATTGTTGTCAGCGACACCAATTCTGACAATATTGACAGTTCGGGACGGGTGGCATTAGCCAAGCTCAACTTTACTGCTACTGGCGGCGATGTAAAAGTTACCAAAGTAAAAGTGAAGCAGGCAGGCATTAATGGCAGTAATGATATTTCCACTCTTTACTTGTATGATGGCAATACTTATATTGCTCAGCACAAGTCGCTTACGGAAAAAGTATTTTCCTTTGAAGCTACGGCAGGCCTCTTTACAGTGACGAGCGGTCAGACCAAGACCATTACGGTAAAAGCTGACCTGTCCGATAACTTAAATGGAGGCAATACGCTATACGCGCAGATTGTATCGGCCACTGATGTAGAGAGTTCAGGTGCCAGCACAACAACAATGAGCGCTCCACTTTCGGGGAACAGCATGAGCTATATCGCGGTAACCGACATGGGCAGAGCGGCAATCACCAATGTGAGCCCTAGCGGCGACACCACGGTGAACCCCGGCACTACCAATTATAGTGTTTGGTCATTTCAGATCCAGGGCGCGAATAACAAATTGCGGGTTGACAGACTGAAGCTTACCCAGGCCGGGTCAATAGCGAAGAGCGACCTAGGGAATCTGAAACTCTACAAGGCCGGCGTACAAGTGGGGAGCACAGTTGACGCGTTGTCCAGCGATAATACAGCCGAGTTTAGCGGTCTCAATTTGGAGATTGGCAAAGGCGAGGCCCTTACCTTGGAATTGCGCGCCGATGTTCTCTCTGGAACAGGGAGAAATTTCCGCTTCATGCTTCAGAATATCTATGATGTTGATATCGTAGATACTGTTTATGGCACTACTTTACAGCCAGACAATAATACTGAAGCGACCTGGACAGTGAGATATCAGGGTAATGATTCCGGTTATGAGACCACAATAAATTCGGGCAGTCTCACAATCACAGTGAGCACCAGCACTCCCACGGCCAGTGTGGCAACCGGAGCAACCAATATTGAAGTAGCCAAATATGACTTCAAAGCGGTTGGCGAAGATATTAAGGTAAACGATATTTACTTTAGGATCAATAGCACTGGTGATGAAGTCGGCATAGACAATGTGGCAATGTATGTTGAGGGTTCGCAAGTAGGCGTAACCCAAGACCTGACAGAAGATAACACGGCCAGACAGTGGACATTTGGCAGTTCGTTTATAATTCCGGCCGGCAAGACTTATGTCCTGTCGGTTAAAGCGGATATGAAGAACGCTGCCAGCACCAACCTGACCGCAGGTTCCCAGCTTACACCAACACTAAACAGCACTGCTGGTTCGGCGACTGGACAGACCTCGCAAACCGCGCTTTCGCTTTCCAGCGCGGTAGCGGCAAGTGTTCGCACTATTTCATCTGGTGAGTTGGCGGTGGTTGCCAATAATGAAATGGTCAATGGCACGGCCTCCAATCCAACCGGCGTAACCAATGAATCAGATATTAAGATCGCTTCATATATCGTTACGGCTCCAGCCGCGGAAGCGGTTACCTTGAGCAGTTTTGTGGTCAAGGACGATGGGGCGGGCACGTACCAATTGGGCGATGTGTTCTATAACTTGTATATTAAGTTTGCCGGCACGGAAGTTGGCACTACCCAGAGCGCGCTGGATAGCGCGGGCGAAGATGGTTCTTATACCTTCACTCCGTCCACCGCTATTTCATTAACCGCGGGCACGACAGCGGTCTTGAATGTTTATGCTTCTGTCCTTTCTGGCCAAAGCATTACTACCGCAGAAGCGGTTGTTGATCTTGATTCTGTCTCGTATTATCGGACCATAAGCAAGTCATCGGCTACTTATTCAACTGATGTTGTTGGCCAGTCAATTTATGTATCTGCCGGAGGCAGTTTGACAGTTGCCGCAGCTTCTACGGATCAGGCAGCTCATATCGTTGCTATGGGTACAGCCAGCACTGATCGCGTTGAGCTGGCTAAGTTCTCTCTCAGGGCATTGGATGAAGATGTCAATATTGAGAGTTTGATTGTCTTTGATCAGATTAGCGTGCAAGGCGCGAATACAGCCAATGTTACGTCGTCCATGACTAGCTTTGGATTGTATTTGGATGGCCAGACTTCGCCAGTCAATGGCCTTGAAGTCAATTTGACAGCCACCAATACGCCAAATGCTAATACTGGTTACGCGGTATTCAGCTTGAATCCAAAATTGACAATTGCTAAAGGAACGACAGTTAATATCGCGGTCAAAGCCAAGCCGAATACTTACCTCAATTCATCGGCCGGCGCCACGCATCGGATTAGCTTAGACAGCGCGGTAGAGAGTCTGATTGGTCAGACCGGCGCTATTCTAGCTCGGGGAGCGAAGTCTAATTTGGCAATAAACGCGCCAAGTTCCGACGTTGCCTCCAAACAGCACGTGTTGTACAGAACCAAACCATCTGTAACTCGCGCTGATTTACCGGCAGGCACCAAGCTTTCCAGCGGTTCAACCATTACTCTTGCTGATCTGACAGTTACTGCCAGCCCGATGCAAGCATCGCTAAAGAAGATGACATTCTCGGTATCCTTGGTGGATACTACCACGACAACTGGAGTATTGACCTTAGACGATTTTGCATTGTACAAGGACAATTCACTGTTGGTTGCTGGAACAGATGTGTTCATCTATGATGGTTCGGGAACAGCAACAGCCGACAGGCTTGATACAGGCGGTACAGGATGCATCCATACAGATTCTTTTGATTCAGGATGCGCGACCACTACAGTTGCTCCAACTAGCGGCACTAGCACGGTAGTAGTTATTTTCGCGACTGAAGATAAAGTTTCAACCGCAGGAGCCAACTACAAGTTGAAAGCAAAAGTATCCAACGTAGGCACTGCTACTGCTGATTCTGACGGAGTAGTCGTAGAACTTCTGAGCGACGATTCCGCCACACCATCAGGAGGCGGCACAGGGATAGCGATCACTTACAACATGTATTACCTTGATAATCTTCCAGGTAATTTCTATGGCGGCACAGCCAGTTATGTAATTGGTCTAAATACCGCGGCATCAGGCGCAGGCACTGCTTATGAAGGCCATTTCATTTGGTCGGATGAGTCGGCTGCCTCTCATGCTTATTCCACCAACTTAGCGGATGGAGCAAGCTATGCTTCCACCCAAACGCAAGAATGGGTAGCTGGCTATTTAGTCGGAGGATTAAATCAGTCATTCAGCTGGTCAGCCAATAAGTAATAGTTCTAGTAGTAGCTAGAGTGTTTCTAGCGCGTGAAAGACCCCCATTTGGGGGTCTTTCTTTTTTTCTTTTTTTATGTTTTAATGTATATGATTTTAATATGCCGCCGCCATTTGATCAAAAAATAATAAACATTATTAAATTCGGGTTATACTTGAGTCTTTTGACTCCGTTGTTGTGGTCAACTTCGCTGTTGTTTCCATTTGTAACCGCGCGGGTATTTTTCTTTCGCCTGCTAATAGAGATTTTGAGCGTTTTATATCTTTATATCGTTTTCAAGCATCCGCGTTATCGCCCGCGGAAAACTATGCTTTTTTCTGCCATTCTGGCGTACACCGTTATATTGCTGATTTCCGGACTGTTGGGAGTTGACTGGAACCTGAGTTTTTGGGGGGATATTGAACGGATGGGCGGGATTTTTACTTGGTTGCATTTGGCAGTTTATTTTACAATTCTTACCGCTGTGTTCAAGACGGAAAAGGATTGGAAGTATTTTATTTCTACTTTTATTGGCGTGGGTTTGGCGGTGGCTTTTTATGGTTTGGCGCAAAAGTTTTCATTATTTTCTGTTTATAATGTAAGCGCCAGTCGCATTGACAGCACGACTGGCAATCCTTCGTATTTGGCCGCTTACATTATTTTTCAAATATTTTTTGTAATTTATTTATCACGTTATTATCAAAATAAATACGCGCGTTTGTTGTTTGTTTTGTTATTTGCATTGTTTGTTTTGACGGTATTTTTTACAGGAACTAGAGGCGCTTTTTTGGGATTGAGCGCGGGGGTATGTTTATTTTTGTTTTTTAATGTTTTTCTTTCCTCAAAGCATAAATACAGGATTATTTCAGCGGTAGCGCTCGCAACTATTCTTTTGTTTGGTATTTTTTCTATTGTTTTTAATGATGTCGCGGCATCTAGAATGCCATTTTTGACTAGATTTTTAGATATTTCGTTAAGTGATTCCACCATAAATACCCGATTTATTTCGTGGAGAGCGGCATGGCAAGGTTATTTGGAGAGGCCGATTTTGGGCGCCGGGCCGGAAAATTTCGCGATTGTTTTTGATAAATTTTTTGATCCTTCTTTTTACACCTTTACCCGAACAGAAACTTATTTTGACCGCGCGCACAGCGTCTTTTTTGAATTGATGGCGACGTCAGGTACATTAGGTTTGATAAGCTATTTTTTTATTTTTTTCGTTGTTATTTTTTATGTCGTTGATTTGATCAAGACAAAAGAATTGCCACGCTACATCTGCATAAGCTTCGCGGCCTTACTATTGGCGTATTTGATCCAAAATTTATTTGTATTTGACAGTATAAATTCGCTTATCCCATTTGTCGCCACCCTGGCGCTATTGGAGTTTTTGCGAGGGCAAGCGGTAATAGCAATAGAGGAACAAAAAATTAATAAAAATGAAGAAAACAAGATTATTTTTCCGAATGGGCTGCAGAAAGCAATAGTCGCGATTTCAATTTTGGTTGTTTTGTATATGATGTTTGCTTTTAATATTAAACCAGTTCGCGCGATTCGTGACGCAGTAAAAGCGAGTCGCGCGATTTATATTGACAACGATTTGTTGACATCAGAGAAATTATTTTTACAAGCTTTGGATTATCACACAGTTTTGGATAGAGATATTCGGTCGCATTTTGCCACGGCGATAGTCACTAATATTGTCAAATTTGGAGGCAAATTGCCAAAAGAGGATATCAATCGGGTGTTTGAAGAGGCGAGCGTGGCGATGAAAAAAAATTTGGAATACAATCCGCGTGACAATTTTTTCAATTTAAGGCTGGGAGAACTTTATAATATGGCGGCTGATTTTCAAAAAATTCTGCCGGAGGAAGCTGAAAAGTATTTGACGCAAGCGATTTTGGCGAGCCCTGGACGATTGACTGGTTATTATGCTTTGAGCCACAGTAAGTTAATTCGACGCGATTATGACGAGGCAATAAAAGTCGCCAAGCAGGCGGTAGATATGAATCCGCTGTTCGTTGACAGCTATCTTTATCTTGCCCAAGCATACCGTTTGGCTGGAAATACGGGCGGAGAGACAAAAACGATAAAAGCGGCGATACTCTTGGGGTATGATATTCCAGATAGATATGGCGCGGAAAAGATAATTCAAGAATTTGTTGAGGTTAATGATTATCAGGGCGCGATAATGATATTAAAAAATTTGGTAGACAAAAATCCAAATGACGCACTTCTTTATGGACGGCTGGCAATGGCGTATGCCGCCATAGGCGATCAAGAAAAAGCAAAAGAAAATATTATTGAAGCAGAGCGGCTAGACAGCAGCCTAAAACCGGAAGTTGAATTATTTTTACAAAAATTGTATAATGGTGAACTAGCGAAATAATAATTGTTTTAATTATGAATAGATACATAAAAATCACGATGAAGATAATGATATATATTACTTTTTTCGTGCCGCTGGTCGTTCTTCCTTCCTCTTTCATCTTTCCTTTTATTGTCCCAAAGATTCTGCTGTTTCGGTCGCTAGTTGTGTTGCTTCTCATCGGGTATATTCTTTTGTTGTATCAAAGTTTCAAAGAGTACAAGCCAAAAATAACGCTTTTGACGCTCGCGTTATTGATTTTTATAATCAGTTTCGCGATCTCCACTTTTTCTGGCGTAGACGCGTATCATAGTTTTTGGGACAACCACGAACGGATGCTGGGATTATTTACAATTATCCATTATGTTATCTATTATTTTGTCTGTTCCGCTATTTTTAAGACATGGGTTGATTGGAGGCGGGCTTTGCGGATATTCTTGTTTGCAGGTTCAATCGTGATGTTTATCGGCGTTCTGCAACACTGGGATCCAGAGCTGTTGTTGAATCAAGGCAGCGATAGAGTGAGAAGCACTTTAGGAAACGCAATTTATGTTGGCGGGTATGGGCTGTTTTTATCTTTTGTCTCGCTATTATTGATGGCAAAAGAGAAAAATTTAATGTGGAGCATTGCCGAAGGGCTGATGGGTCTTCTGGCTATTTTTGGGTTGTTTTTTAGCGGAACGCGCGGTTCAATGCTGGGTTTTTTGGTTGGTGTTTTTGTTTTGATGGTTGGTTATTTTTTGATAATAAAAGATAGGCCAAAGATTCGTCTGATATTGTTAGGATTGATTATTGCCTCAGTCGGCGCAATTGGGATAATGTACGGCTACCGGCAAACATCATTTGTGAGTAATATTCCTACGCTTGGCAGATTATTTAATGCTTCGCTGATGGAAGGAACCGGCAGTACCCGCTTGATCGCTTGGCAGATCGCGGTTGAAGGGTGGAAAGACCGGCCGATATTTGGCTGGGGACCGAATAATTTTTTTTATGCTTTTAACAAATATTACAATCCGAAATCACTGGAATTCGGTTACCAAGAAACATGGTTTGATAATGCTCATAATATAGTTTTGAACACGCTTGCTGTTCAAGGCGCTTTTGGCTTGATTTCGTATCTTGGTTTGTTTGGCTTGGCTTTGTTGATGATTGCGCAGGCTTATAGAAAAAAAATTGTGGATAAACATATCGCTGTTTTTGGCGCGGCGTTTCTGGCGGCGCATTTGGCGCAGAATTTGACAGTTTTTGAAAATCCGACGTCTTATTTGTATTTTATGTTTTGGCTCGCGATGATAAACAGCCTTGCCGGAGTTGAATTTTTCAAAAAGAAGACGGCAGAAGAGGAAGAGAAGCCGCGCCAAAGGCGCGCCATTGGATTTTCAATTATAGCCGGCGCGTCATTGATCGCGTTTTTGTTTATTTTTATATTCAATATTCAACCGGCTCGCGCAAACAAGAAAACCCTGAAAGCGATGATCCAGCTTAATCGCGGGGTGGAGTTGGGGATAGCGGCAGTAGAGAGTGCTCTCGCTTTTCCATCACCGCATATAGATGACATTAGGAGCGACCTTGCCCGCGTGATAATTGAATTGATTGGAAAGTACAATCAAAAGATTGAACCACAGAAGACAGCGCAACTTTTAGATTTGGCTGGCGAAGCCTTGAAAAAAAATATTTCTCTTCATCCTTTTGATATTCGAACATATATAGCATTGGCGCAACTAGATCAATTAAGATTCGCAACGACCAAACAGCCGATGTACATAGTAGAGGCGGAGTATTATATGAAGCAGGCATTGAATTACAGCCCAAAGCGCCAGCAGTTAGTTTATAATTTGGTAAGCATTGAACTCCAGCTTGGCAAGATAGAAGAAAGTATCGCGATGCTAAAACAGTCAATTGATGATGACCCGATAATTGGTGAAGGGTGGTGGAGATTGATTTGGGCTTATAAGTTAACAGGACAGAATGATAAAGCTATAGAAACGATAGGCGAGGCAAAGACAAAAAATATCATTTTTGATGCATCGATGAATTCTGCAATTGAACAAATTTTAGCAGAAGTCAGCGAACCAACGACTGGTACAGCGCGGTAATATCTTTCACCATTGTTTGTTTGGAGTATTTCAGAATGTCTTTTTTAGATCCGCATTCGGCGAATTGTTTCATTTTTTCTTGATTATTACAAGCAAAAAGCAAAGCTTGGGCAAGCTTTTCAATATTTTCAGGCGGCACGAGCAAGCCTGTTTTTTTGTCTTCAATTATTTCCGAAACACCACCCGCATCAGTGGCGATAATCGGCGTTCCGGCCATCTTTGCTTCCAAGAGCGTGTAGGGGAGGCCTTCTTTTCGGGAAGGCAGGACGAAGAAGTCAAAGGCGGGAAGAAACTCCTGGGCGTTTTCAATGAAGCCAAGCAGGTGGACATTGGTTAATTGCAGATTGCAGATTGCAGATTGCAGATTTTCTTTTTCCGGGCCGGAGCCGATGATGAAGAATTGAAGATTGAAGATTGAAGATTGAAGATTGTTGAGTGTTACAACAGCTTTTATCAAGGTGTCTAAGCCTTTTGTTTTGTAAAGTCCGGCGATGGTTCCGATCCAGATGTCACTAGACACCGTATCACGAAACAAGGCGGCGGAGTATGCGGCAAGCAGTTTTTGGCGCGCTTCTTCGCGAGAGAGGAAATTCGGTTGGTCAATCCCTAGGGGGATAAGGGCGAGTTTTTTCTCGTTTATTTTAAGTTGTTGAAGGGCGGTTTGTTTGTCTTGTTCGGAGAGGACGATAATTTTGTTTTTCCAACGGCTGGTTATTCGCTCCATGATTTGATAGAGCCAGCGGGTGGGGCGGGGGAGGGGTTCGTTGAAGACCCAGCCGTGGACCGTGTAAATCATGATGCATGATGCGCGCAACATGAGGCATTTTGCGAGTGAACCGATTATTCCGGCTTTAGAGCTGTTGAGGTGGATGATATCCGGTTTAAGTGTTTTGTATAGCTTTCTTAATTCAAAAATAGCCAAGATATCATCAATAGGGGATATGCGGCGGACGAGATGTTTTAATTGGATGGTTTGGATTTTGTTATTTATTTGTAATTTGTAATTTGTAATTTGTAATTTATCCAACAATTTTTTTCCACCGTTTGGTTCTCCCACCGCCACAGTAATATCAAATTCCTCGGTTAGATGTGTTGCCAAATCATAAACATACCTTTGCGCGCCGCCCCAGGCGCCTTGAGTAATTACGTATAAAATTTTCTTTTTTTGAGGCATAAAGTATTTTGTTGACTTTTCGCGCTGAATGTAGCATAATACAATTCGCTTAATAATGCAATATTTTGCTTGTTTTTATTTATATGAGGTTACTTGTTACCGGTGGTGCGGGTTTTATTGGTTCTCATTTATGTGAAAAATTGCTCAATTTGGGTAATAAGGTTATTTGCGTTGATAATTTTTTTACCGGCTCGAAAGATAATATCTCCAGTCTCATGGATAACAGTAATTTTCAATTGATTGAGCGCGATATTATTGAGCCGCTGTTTATTGATGAAAAAATAGATCAAGTTTACAATCTTGCTTGTCCGGCGAGCCCTGTTCATTATCAATACAATCCGGTTAGGACAATCAAAGCAAGCACTGTTGGCGTGATTAATATGCTGGGTTTAGCCAGAAAACATCAAGCCAGAATTTTGCAAGCCTCAACATCAGAAGTTTATGGCGATCCAGAAGTTCATCCACAGACAGAAGAATATCGCGGTAATGTTAATTCGATTGGTCCTCGCGCTTGCTATGACGAGGGTAAACGTTGCGCCGAGACTTTGTTTTTTGATTATCATCGAATGCATGGCATGGAGATTAAAGTAGCGCGGATTTTCAACACTTACGGCCCGCGCATGACGTTTGACGACGGGCGGGTGGTGAGTAATTTTATTGTTCAGGCGCTTCGCAACGAACCGATTACGGTTTATGGCGATGGGAAGCAGACGCGGAGCTTTTGTTATGTTGATGATATGGTGGATGGGTTGATTAAAATGATGAATTCAGACGCGGAGATTTCCGGTCCGGTTAATTTGGGGAATTCCGATGAGTTTACCATAAAAGAGTTGGCGGATAGGATTATTCATTTGACCGTTAGCAAAAGTAAAACAGTTTTTCAGGATTTGCCGATTGATGATCCGCGGCAGCGCCAGCCGGATATTAGTAAGGCTAAGAAAATTTTAAATTGGGAACCGGTTGTGGAATTAGAAGAAGGTTTGAAGGAAACGATTAAAGAGTTTAAAAAAATAATAGAAAATGACAAATAACAAATTCCAAATAACAAATAAATTACAAATCACAATGTTCAATTTATGAGCGAAGCTCCAATGAAAAAAAGTTATAATTTGGAAGAACGTACTTTGGAATTTGGTAAAAGAATAATTAGGTTGTGCAAGGCATTACTGCCAAATACAATAAATTTTAAGCTGATTGATCAAATCACCCGTTCGGGTACTTCCGTGGGAGCAAATTATCGAGAAGCAAACGAAACTTTAACTAAGAAGGATTTTAAATTTAAAATAGGTATTTGTTTAAGGGAAAGTAAAGAAACTGTTTATTGGCTTCAGCTAATAATTGAAGCTAATTCAGAATTTGAGAAACGAATAGAGTCATTACTAAAAGAAAATAGAGAATTAGTCAAGATATTCGCCGCCATTTTAATAAAGTCAAAATAGTTAGAAATTTTGAAATTTGGTTATTGTATTTTATTTGTTATTTGGAATTTGTTATTTGTTATTTATTTGTTATTTGTTATTTATGCCGTTTGCAAGGAAAAGGGTTTTAATTTTCAGCACCGCCTACCTACCTTTCATCGGCGGGGCGGAGGTGGCGGTGAAAGAAATTGCTGACCGAATTTTTGATTATGAATTTATCATGCTCACGGCCAAATTGAGAAAAGATTTGCCGGAACAAGAAAAAATTGGCAATATTGAAGTTCACCGCATTGGCAAAGGAAATCATTGGGACAAGTATCGGCTGGTATGGCAAGGGGCTCGCTATGCCCAAAAATTAGGCCATTTTGACGCGATTTGGGGCATTATGGCTAGTTATGCCGGTTTTGCCGCCTTACGCTTTAAAAAGAGAAATAAGACGGTGCCGTTTTTACTGACTTTGCAGGAAGGGGATAGCAAATGGGATATTTATAAGCATGTTTGGTGGTGCTGGCCGTATTTTAAGCAGATTTTTAAGCGGGCGGATAAAATTCAGGCGATTAGCAATTATTTGGCTGGTTGGGCGAAGAATTTGGGGGCGAAGTGTCAGATTGATGTGGTGCCGAATGGAATTGCTACGAAATACGAAATAAGAAATAAGAAATACGAAAATAATGCAGCCAAAACGGTGATTACAGTTTCGCGATTAGTCAAAAAGAATGGAATTGGAGATTTGATAAAAGCAGTTAAAATATTAGAAGAGAAATATAGGATAAATGCTGTTTTAAAAATTTTGGGCGAGGGAAAATTACATAGAAAATTAGAAAAGTTGGTTAAAGATTTAAAAATAGAAGATAGAGTAGCTTTTTTGGGCGAAGTTTCTAACAAAGAAGTTTATGATCGTTTAGCGCAGGCAGATGTTTTTTGTCGTCCAAGTTTATCAGAGGGGCTTGGTAATGCTTTTTTAGAAGCGATGTCAGTGAACGTGCCAGTTATAGCCACGCCGGTTGGCGGCATCCTAGATTTTCTAGAAGATGGAAAGACAGGCTGGTTTTGTGAAGTTAAGGATCAAAAAAGTATTGCGGAAAAGATAAAATATATTTTAGATGAAAAGAACAAGGGGGAGGTTTTTAAGGTTGTTGAAAATGCCAAAAAGTTGGTTGAAGAAAAATATTCTTGGGATTTGATCGCGAAACAAATGAAAAATATTTTTGAATCCTTATGAAGATATTGATCACAACCGGCATTTTTCCTCCGGATATTGGCGGGCCGGCGCGGATGGTTGAGCGATTGTCCAGTGATTTGGCGGCAAGAGGCCATGATATTACTGTTTTAACTTTTGGGAAAGAAGATAAGCAAGGTTTGGTCCGGACGTATAAAGTAGTCAAGGCCGAGGGCAAGACCGCTTTTTTATTCAGCCTGCTAAAATTAGCAAGAAAAACAGATTTAATTTATACATTTGATTTATACACTGCCGGATTTTTGTCATGGTTCGCGGCTAAACTGTTGTTTAAAAAAAAATTAGCAGTAAGGTTTGCTGGAGATAGCGCGTGGGAGTCCGCGGTTAATAAAGGATATACTGCGGACGACATTGTAATTTTTCAATCCAAAAAATACGGATTAAAAATTTGGTGGAAGAAAAAAATGCGGACTTTGATTTTGCAGGGAGCCGACAAGGTTGTGGCGGTGAGTAATTTTATGAAAGATGTGGCAGTTAAGATTGGGGTTGATGTCAAAAAGATTTCCGTAATTTATAATTCTGTTGATTTTGTTGATTTCAATGAAAGTGATGGACGGATAAAGCGAGAAAGACTTGGTTTTACCGACGAAGACAAGATTGTGGCAACAGCAGGCCGGCTTGTTCCATGGAAGGGTGTTGACGGCTTGATTGGAGCGGCAGCCCGTTTGAAAAATGAGAATAAATTATCAAATTTAAAATTATTGATCATTGGCGATGGGCATGATCGCGGACGTCTGGAGGAATTAGTTAAAGCGCGAGGTATGGAAAACGAGGTAAAATTTGTTGGCAGAGCGCCCCTTGAAAAAGTTTTTCAGTATTACAACTTGGCAGATGTATTTGTTCTGAATTCTCAATATGAGGGGCTATCGCACATTTTGCTTGAAGCGCTAAGTTTGGGCAAACCGATTGTTGCCAGTAATTGTGGCGGTAATCCAGAGGTGATTGAAAACGAGCAAAACGGTCTTTTGATAGAATATAACAATGTTGACCAGTTGGCCGCGGCGATCAAAAGGATGTTAATTGAAGAGAAATGGCAAAGTGACGAGTTTCGTAATATATGCAAAGCAAGTTTGCTGAAGTTTAATTGGGAGAGGAATGTGGAAGAGACTGTTAAATTGTTACATTGTTAAATTGTTACATTGCCGTATTGTTTTTGTATGTCGGAGGGAAAATATTTACAGCTCAACGATATCGGAGCATATAGAATTGCTTTTCATCTTTCAAATTATATATGGGATATCGTTGTGGAATGGGATTATTTTACAAAAGATACTGTTGGTAAACAGTGGGTTCGGTCGGTGGATTCTTGTTCTGCCAATATTGCCGAAGGTTTTGGCAGATATACCAAAAAAGATAAGATCAAATTCTATCGCTACACTTATGGTTCAATAAAAGAATCATGTGATTGGACACAGAAAGCAAAAGTGAGAGGTTTAATTACAAAAGAGCAATATACTCATATTATGGGTGAGTTAGATAAGCTCCCAAGAGAAACAAATAGTTTAATTGCTTTTACAAACTCAAAGTTAAAATTTTAACTAGCAATGTAGCAATGTAGCAATGTAGCAATTTAACAATTTAACAATGTAACAATGTAACAATGTAACAATGTAACAATTTAACGATGTATCCATATAACCGCGCAATTTGATGACGAAAACTTTACTCATAAATCCACCATTTAATATCACCAAAGAAAATTATGACAGTTCTGTTTCGGTTGGCTTGCTTAGTATCGCCACTTATCTCAATAGTCGCGGTATTTCCGTGGAGATGATAGACGGCGCGCGCCAAAAAAATTATCTTGATTTGATCAAAGAAAAAATAGGTGATTGCAATTACGCCGGCATTTCAGTAATGACCACGCAGATTCCAGCCGCGTTGAAGGTTAGTCAATTGATTCGAGAAATAAATCCGGCTTGTAAAATTATTTGGGGAGGGCCGCATCCGACTTTTTTCATTCGGCAGACAATTATTCATCCGCTGGTTGATATTGTTTGTTATGGAGAAGGCGAGCTGACAATGCTGGATATTGCGCGGAGTATTCCGTTGGATGAGACCAAAGGCATAGCGTTTAAGCGCGAAGGCAGACCGATTATCAATCCGCCGCGCGAACTCCATGATCCGGCAAAAATGCCATTGTTTAATTGGGATTTGGCGGCAAAAGAAATATTGCGTAAGTTATATTTAATTCCATCGCTTACCTCGCGAGGCTGTCCGCATCTTTGCACATTCTGCATCAACGCCATTTCAAAAAATAGCTGGCGGCCGCGGACGGTTGAACAAATTTTGGCAGACTTGCAAGCGATTAAGGAAAGGGAATATTTTAAAGGCAAGAAATTGCGTTTTTGGGATGAGAATTTTTTCGTTGACATCAATCGAGCCAAAGCAACAATAGACGGAATTCTTGAGCGAGATTTAGTGATCCCTTGGGAGACAACAGTACGGGCGGATTATTTGGGCGAGGGCAGAATTGATGATGAATTTTTGGAAAAATTAAAACAATCCGGCTGTTATTTGCTTTCATTCGGCGCCGAGTCAGGCAGTCCCAGGATTTTGGAGAAAATTAAAAAAGGCATCACGCCGGATCAAGTTATCAATTCCGCCAAGATGTGTCTAAAACATAGCATTATTCCGCAATATTCATTTATGGTAGGCCTTCCCGGAGAGAAGAAAGAAGATATGATGATGACGGTTGATTTGATAGATAAACTAGCCAAACTTAGCGACAAGGTGCAAATTTTGGGGCCGCAGGCATTTCGACCTTATCCCGGATCTCCATTGTACGAAGAATGCGTAGCGTCCGGCTGGCAAGCGCCTAAGTCGGTAGGGGAGTGGGCGGAACTGGTTGACAACCAGCTAAACTATCTTGCTGTAAAGAATTTTCCATGGGTAAAAGAAAAAGATCTGGTTGATTCGCTGGAGGCCTATGTGCGGTTTGGGGCGCATAGTTTCAAGAGCGCGATGGGGTCTAGCATTAGGGCGCCTTTTGTGTTAAAATTTGGTTTTGTGATGTTGTGCAAACTGCGATGGATTTTTAAGTTTTTTGCTTGGCCGGTTGAGTTTAAGTTGGCGAAGAGGTTTGTGACAAGTTTATAGATTAGGACTTACGCGTTTGGCGTCAATGTCATTCCGAGCGTAGTCCCGATTCGCATCGGGACGGAGCCGAGGAATCCCTTAACGAGTGAATATGCAATAACGTCTATATTACATGCGTTAAGGGATTCCTCGGCTCCGTTCATCCCGATGCGAATCGGGATTCACTTCGCTCGGAATGACAAACGCGTAAGTCCTATAGATATAAAATGATCAGTATGCGCATTTTGATGATTAGTTTGGATAGAAAAATTTTAGATCCAAATTCAGACGCGGCGCGGCGGATGGTTGAGTATGGAAGAACAGATGAATTATTTATTATTATCCCAAACAGAGAAATGGAAGCTTTTGATTTGAGTTCTACCGTTCATGTGCAATCAACCGGCGGAAATAAATTATTACAGTTTTGTCGTTTAAGAAAAATTGGAAATAAGTTGATTAAAAACAATAATATCCAAGAAATAACGACCCAGGATCCGTTTTTTACAGGTTTAGTCGGCTGGTGTTTGAAGAAAAAATTCAATCTTAAATTGGAGGTGCAAATGCACGGTGATTTTTTCAACAGTTATTACCAAAAACAATGGATAAAATTAAAAATAGCTAAATTTGTTTTAAAACGCGCAGATGTGATAAGGGTGGTGGGGGAGAGGGTGAAACACAGTTTGTTAGATTTGGGTATTCGGGAAAGTAAAATAATTCTAAAATCAGTGCCAATTGACGTAGAGTTTATAAAAAATTATCAACCAAAGATTGATTTACATCAAAAATATCCCGGTTATGAAAAGATTTTTTTGGTTTTAGGCCGTCTTGAGCAAGTAAAAAATATCAAATGGCTGGTTGAGTTATTCAAAGAAATAATAAAACAGAGAAATAATTATTTATTGTTGATTGTCGGCGGCGGCGCAGAAGAGCCAAATATCAAATATCAAATATCAAATAACAAATTGAAAAAAAATGTTATATTAGAAAATTGGACTGATAATCCTTTTGATTATTTAAAAACCGCCGATTGCTTATTGTTTCCAAGTCTAAACGAGGGTTATGGTTTAGTGGCCATGGAAGCATTTGCCGCTGGCACGCCAGTCATCATGACCGATGTGGGGGTGGCGAATTACGAATTAAAACCCGGCCCGAAAGTTATCATCGCGCCGGCAGGCGATAAAAAAGAATTTTTAAAAGCAATTTTGGAGATATGACTAGACCTTGGGACAAATTTTTTCAAGAAAAAATGATCAAAATTTTTACCGAGAAAAACACGATCTTGGACATCGGTGGCGGTTTGCGTACGAAAGCCAGCAAAGGGAATCGTTTGGACACAAAAAATTTTTGGCTGGAAGATTATATTAAAAAAGTTGATTATAAAGTTTTAGACAAGGTACAGGCTTATCAACCTGATATAGTTGGAGATGTGCAGAATTTGCCCTTGCCAGACGAAAGCGTGGAGGCAGTAATTTGTATAGCTGTTTTGGAGCATGTTGAAGAGCCGCAAAAAGCGGTTAAAGAAATTTACAGAGTGCTTAAACCATGCGGGTATTGTTTTATTTATGTGCCATTTTTATATTATTATCACCCAATGAAAGGTTATTACGATGATTTTTATCGCTTTACTTTTGATGGCGTAAAATATTTAACTAAAGATTTTAAACAAGTGGAAAGTCAAAATGTCCGAGGCGCTTTTGCGACTGTATTTAATTTGTTGCCATTT
>JBAZZL010000021.1:0-18624 GCA_041658785.1 Patescibacteria group bacterium | reverse complement strand
CCGGTAAATTGGATTTGATTTTAGAAGCTCTCGCCCCTAATACTTCAAAAAAAACAATAACTGCTGACAGCGAGGCAAAACCGGAAGTAAAAAATAAGCCAGACAAGGAGAAAAAGGTTCTTAAAAGTAAAATAGCTGTACAAAAAATAAAAAAAACTGTTAAAAAAAAGCCAAAGAGCAAGTAATAAGTTTTTTGGCGTGAACATCTGTAATGAAATAGCGGGTCGCTGACAATTTGCAACCAGGAATCTTATCCACAGTTAGAGGAACTGTGGATAACTCTTGAAATAACGACTCTTGACCTTTTTAGCCCTGTATGGTTTGATATAGATATATCTTATCAAATGGCCTCAACTATATGGTCATTGCTAAAGAAAAATTTACTTACGAAAGTTTATTCTTGTTTAGTATTAACCATATTATTAATAATTCCGCTTTTTAGCGGATTTTTTATTTTATCCATATGCCTAGCCTGCCTCGCTTCTGGCGCGATTGCCAAAAAATAAGGGTTATCTATTTTTTCGCCTTTTACTTCAGTCTTTTTCCCGCCCTGCCTGTGTTGGCGCAAACCGTTAATTCTTTTGATTTGAACGTCAATAGCACAGACAATATCAGCGTCAATTCAATCACTTTGACGCCAACTGATTCTTCACCGTCTTCGCCTGTTTTTTTTCTTAACAATAATAACAATAATTCAGGTAACGCGGTTGACGGTTCAAGCCAGACTCCTCAAATTGTTATTCCGACGGCGATTACTTCCACCCCGCTTGATTTTAATCTTAATCTAAATACTAATAATGTTCAGCCAATCGCGCCAATGAGCGCTCTTGGATTCATGTGGCGGTCGGTGGACGTAAAGAAAGATGTCGCGCATTTGGGAAAAGGGCGAACCGCGTACCGCGTTCACGCCGAGCCTCGGCTTATGGAATGGAAACGGGAAGGGCCAAAACCGCGGCCACGCGGCTGGAATCTTTTTCATGAAACAAGGCAGACGCGTTTGACAAAACAGCCGTACGGCGGCTACCGCTACCGCGTGCCTTTGGGTGATGGATTTATCGGCGTTCGAGCCGGTCTCATGGAGATGTCCAATCAGCAAAAGCTCGCTCCGCAATCAGGCACGTTTGAACAGACGCGCGACGGTGACGAAACTGTCACTCGATTATCAGACGTCTATCCGGGCATTGATGTGGAGTTTCGCGACCGCGGCTGGCGGCGTTCGCGCGCGCTTACCATCAAACAAACGTTAGATGGTTTGACCAAAGAAGGCAGAGTGGTGCTGTGGGAAGAATATTTATTGTCCAAAGGATCGGTCGTCTTGAATGAAGAGAGACAGGAAATCATAGGCGAGGTTGAGATTGCGGACGCGAGCGTGTGGGTGAAAGCGCCAACCGGCCAGGTGTTCGCGATCGGGAGCGCGCACCGGTATGACGCGCGGGGGAAGGAAGAGACGTGGCAATCAGTCCGGCAGATCGTCCGCGTGGAGCCGGAAACCATGCGATTATTGATTGGCCTCATTCTTCCGGGATCCTACCTCACAAACCCGGAGACAGCATATCCAGTGACGATTGATCCTTCGTACGCGCTCTGCTACGACGGGAGTTATCCTGACGCAACCACGCTTTCCTGCTCTTCTTCGCTGGTAACGTTGGTCAAAACCGGCGGCCGGTCCGACGGAACAGAATGGCTCTCGGTTGGATACAATCAGCTTTCTCCTATTGACTGGAGCTCCTCCATTCCCTTGATCAAATTCAATTCGGATTTTACGCAATTTGATGGCTCAACGGTTGAATCGGCAACACTCCGCCTGCGCGCCATCGCTCCTTCGACGGGCTCGTATACCGGCTGTGTGCCGCTTGAAACATGGAAAGTGGACGCCGGCTGGAACAGCGGGAACGTTACTTTCGGTGCCCTACAGAATTCCCTAACCAAGGCCGGTGATGGGACGCAATCCATCTGCTATACGAGCAACTCGCTTGATTGGTACAGAAACAATCCGCAGTGGTACGCCGGAGATGTGAAGTACGCGGTCCAGTCGTGGGTCAACGGGGGAACGAATCAGGGCATTTTGATTCAGGAATCGCCGCGGTGGACATCATCGCAATCGTCCCCGGCATGGTACGACCGGTTGTTCTCGCTGGCTGGTTCTGCGTACGATTACTATTCAGGCGCGTGGAATCCGCATCTCATCATCACGCTCGCGGGCACGCCGAATCAGAATCGGCCTGATCTCGTTTCGGCGAGCCAGTCGGTGGACAGGACGACAGCGCGGCCCGGGGAAACGGTGACGGTGACGCTTTCTGTTCGCAACGGCGGCGCCGCGGCGATGGATCGCGCGTCATCGGTTGACTACTATTTCAAAAAAGACGCCGAATCCTACGACGCGATGGACAGAAAGGGGACGACGAATGTTCCGATCCTGGGAGTCGGCGCGGCCGCCCAGCAGATATTCGCGTACACGGTTCCCGTTGACGCGGCAAACGGCGCTTATTACTTTTCGTACGCGATTGATCCTGGCAACGTGATTGCCGAAGCCGACGAAAGCAACAATCGTGGGTCATTCGCGATTCACGTGGAGGGCGCGGGAGGTCCGGACCCGCTCGCGGACAACGACGGGGACGGCTACAAGAATATTGAGGAACAGATCGCTGGCACGAACGTTAACGGACCTCAGTCCGTCAATCTCTATGATACGAGTTTTTGGCGGCGGTTGCGGATCCGCGCCGACGAATGGTGGAAGTCGTTTACCGCCGACCCTGTGAACGCGCGCACCGGCGCGTTTGAATTGGAGCAGACCGATTTTACGCTTCCTGGCCGCGGCTTTCCCATTGAATTCAAGCGAACCTACAGCAGTAAAATCTCGGATCGCAACGCCCGATTGGGCGCCGGTTGGACCCATTCCTACAGCATGTATTATTACCAAGATCCGAGCACAAAAAATGTGCAGATTTATCTGGGCGGGGTGCTCACAACCATGTTCACTACCGGTGACGGAGGTCTCTCCTTTGCGCCGCGCCAAGGCGAATTTGACGAATTGCGCTTGGAGAACACGACGCTCGTCTATCGGACGCTTGACGACGGCAGGCGCTACGAGTTTTCGAGGAAGCTCACAAACAATATGGGACTTCTCGAGCGCATTATTGACCCAACCGGGAATGCGACTGAGTTCGGCTATGTACCGCTTGGCGTTGACGACCTGTCGGTCTTGACATCTATCACAGACCCTTCCGGCAGAGAAATTACCATTTCATACTGGGGTGACGGGCCGAATTGGGACAAAATACAGACGCTCACCGAACGATTTGCTCCCGGGGTCGAGCGGCCGCTTGCCGAGTATTATTACAGTGATGTGGGTCGACTCACGACCGTTCGTCAATACCGGTATTACCAGAACACTGCCGAGGCGATTGAACATGAGTTTAGCTACAACAGCGCCGGCCGGATGACATATTATCGCGATCCGCGCGGCGCTATTTTGAGAAATCAATACGATAGCGACGGACGCGTGATCCGTCAGCGCGAACAGAATCCGCGGATTGACGGCGGCAGCGGTTCCCGCATTATTTATGATCTGTCCTATGAAGGCCCGGATGGGCGCGTGCCCGGGAGCGCTGCGTGCACGCTCACCTACAGTTTCAAAACCGAATCAATTTTTAACTTGGATACGATGTGCTTCAATGCCGATGCGCTCAAAGCCGGGGAGATCAACATCTATAGCGACAAGAATTTGTGGGAATACAACAGCCAGGGTATGGTTTCAAAGTTGACGGACGCGGGCGGCAATGTGACGCAATACGAATATGACGGACGGCGGCGATTGACGCGCGAGATTCTTCCCGATATTTCGGGGTGGCATACGGAAATTGCTTATGAGTATGAAAATATTTTCAGCCGGCTCACGAAAAAAACAACAACGGCGACGCCGTTACCTTCCGGCGAACCCACAGTGAAGATCGAACGGTACGACATCAATCCCGCGAACGGCACGGTCGCGAGCGCGACTGACGCGGTGGGTTTTCAGGAATTTTTTACCTACGATTCAATGGGAAATGTCTTGACGCACACGGACAAAAATGGCGGCGTCGTGTCTTATCAATACGATCCGCTTGGCAATTATGTTATGTCCGAGTCCGTGAACGCGACCAAGCCGGACGGTTCCCTGGAAACGGTCAGGCATGATTACACCTACGACGCGTACGGCAATCGGACTAGTCACACTACCCCGCGACGGCATCTGTATCAATACCAATACGACACGCGTGGCAATCTGCGTAAAGAAAATTTTCCTGACGGAAATTTTCGGAGATACGAATACGATACCGAAGGTCATCGCGTGGCTTTGACCGATGAGCGGGGCAAGATGACTGCGTTTGTGTACGACACCGACATCAATGCCAGCTTGCTCTCCGAAACGCGCGCGGGATTGCCGTCGGACATCGCGCGGCGCTATGAGTACGATTGGCTTGGGAATAAAGCGAAAGAGATTGATGCTTTGGAGAACGAAACGCGCTTTGTCTATGACATGGCGAATCGGTTGTCGCAAAAAATTGATCCGTACAACACTCTCACATACCAATATGATCCGAACAGCCGCGTCAAATTTGAAACCAACTCGCTTGGGCAAAAGACCGAATACGCCTATGACGCGCGCGGGAATACCATTCAGACAAAGCGATATTTGAACGATTCCGATTTTATCTTAACTGTCAAAACCTATGATGGCCTCAATCGCATTGTCGCGGAAACCGACGGCCGCGGCAACACTGCCAGTTATATTTATGACAAGATGGACCGGCGGCTTTCAATCACTGACTCATTAAACAATGTTACTAATTATTACTACGACGATCAGGGCAACTTGACGGGCGCGCTTTATCCGCGGGCGCAGTCCGATTCCTCTCTGCGCAATACTTTTGGCAAGAGCGTAACTTACGTTTACAATGAGATAAATCAAAAAATTAAAGAAATCAACGCGGATAACAAACAAACATGGACATTTTACGACCGAAACGGCAACATTGAAAAAATTATTGATCGGCAAAATGGCGACGGCACGGGCAATTCCCGCGTTATTGAGTTTGGCTACGATCCGCGCGACCGAAAAACCAGCGAAACGGATACTTACCTCAATGCCAACCGATATTATTATGATCCGGCCGGCAATATGGCCAGCAGCACCGACCGCTCTGGCCGGACAACGGGTTACGTTTACGACGACTTCAACCGCTTGACGAGAGAAACCGACGCCGCGGGAAATCTGACTAAATACGAATATGATAAAAATGGCAACCGCACTGCCGTTGTTTATCCCGACACGACGCGCACCGAGTATGTTTATGACGCCACAAATCGGCTGACTCAAATTAATGATCAATTAGGAAACAAAAGAAAGTTTGGGTATGACACAGTCGGTAACAAAAAATATGAGGTGGATAAAACCAATGCCACCACGACTTTTGATTATGACCGGCTCAACCGTTTGACCGGAGAATTAAACGCAGCGGGGACGATTACTGCTTACGTTTATGATGCCAATGGCAATCGGACCAGTGAGACCGCGGCCGGCATTATTACTTTATTTGAATATAACAAGTTGAATCGTCTGGCAACCACCACGCATCCAGGCAACAAGACCGAAAGCTTTATCTATGACGCGGAAGGCAATGTTGCCAGCAAAACGGACGGCAAAAGCCAAACAATTATCTACCAGTATGATAAATTAAACCGTCTGACGCTGAAAGATCTGCCGACCGGAGTTGACGCTGTTTACGCTTATGACAATTGGAACAATCTTTTAACATTGACGGATGAAAGCGGCGCAACTAATTATACTTATGATAACAACAATCGCTTAATCAACGAACATAAGGTTTTGACCGGAGCCGGAACTTATGATATTGGTAGAACTTATCATTTTGACGGACAGTTAAAAACAATAACCGACGCCGCAGGCAGGACTGTCTCGTATAACTACGACAACCGCGGTTTGCTGCAAACAACTGTTTATGGCGCGACAACATTGGCAACTTATGCATATACATCATTTGGCAAGCCGTACACCCTGACTTACGGCAACGGCGTGGTTTCCACTTACAACTACGACGGGTTGGAGCGTTTGACCAAATTAGAAACAAAGAATTCCGCCAGCGAAATTTTGTTCAAACAAGAATATCTTTATGACGGGGAAAGCAATCGGACAGCGATGATAGAAAATGGCGTTACCACCACTTACAATTATGACAATCTGCATCAGCTTACTGGCGTTGATTATCCGCAGTTTGCCGGAGCGGACAATTTGGATTACGATTACAGTTTATCCGGCAACCGCACCTCATACAATACGCCATACGGACAGGTCGCTTATTCTTATACTCCCAACACTAATGAATTAAGCCAGGCGGTTTATGATAGCCGTTTAAGTGTAAATTACACTTATGATAATAATGGCAGCTTGACCAAAGAAACTTATGATCGTCTAAACAAAAACATCCGCGAAGTCGTTTACGGCTGGGACGTCCAAAACCGGCTCGCGTCAATCCAATACAATCGTCTAGACCGGCCGTCATATTTGCCCGCGCTCTCACAGAATAAAATATCATTTGTTTATGATGATTTTGGCAATCGGACAAAAAAATCAATGATTAATGATCAGGGATCAACGACCTATTACATCAATGACGGACTTTCGGTTTTGAACGAACTGGACGCGTCGGGCAATGTTACTAAGACTATGGTCAGAGGACTGGAGCCGATAGCGGAAATTGACGGAACCGGCACGATTACCTATGTTCATAATGATGTCCTCGGTTCCGCCATCCTCCTCACCGACTCCTCCGGCGCGGTCAAAGGACAGTACGAATACGAACCCTTCGGCGACATCGTCGGCCTGTTGGCGCAGGGCGAAGGCACGGACTACCTCTTCACCGGTCAAGAGTACGATATTGAGAGCAGTTTGTATTACTACAACGCCCGCTATTATAATCCGAAATTGGGACGCTTCATCTCCCGCGATATGTTTATGGGGAGAGACGGCGACCTGCTTTCTCGCAATCGTTACATCTATGTCAAGAATAATCCGTTGAAGTATGTGGATCCGAGCGGGGAGGAGGAGAAGCGACTTTGGAAAGACGATATCGGGGATCTTATTAGGAGTTTGTTAGGAATCGAGACAGCTAATGCCGCTTCATTCAGTTCAATTAGAGGAACAGCCGGGAGCATTTGGGCAGCAATGAGAGATCGGATTTACAAGGTATTAGGTATCAAGGTAAATAGCCCCCCATCGTTAAATGTTCAGCCCGGTATTGTAATGCAACCCGTCGTGAACCCCAATCTTCAGTTGGCCCCTACCGCTTCTCAAGCTGAAAGTCCAACCAAAACTTGGGATCCAGTTACCGATAAGCGTATTTTAATGATTGATGAAAGATTAAGGGGGCCGGCTGCCCAGTTTATCAATAAAGTTGAAGCGGATTTGCAGATAAAGTTGAGAGTAACACAGGCGCTAAGAACTATTGATGAACAAAACACTTTATATGCTTCTGGTAGAACAGTGCCTGGGCCAGTGAGAACAAACGCAAAAGGTGGTGAAAGTTACCACAATTACGGTCTGGCTTTCGATGTGGTTCCAATTGAGGACAATAAGTCCAACTACAACACGGATAAATGGGAACAGATTGGTGTCATCGGTGAAGGGTTTAGTTTTGAGTGGGGCGGTAGATGGAAAAAATTCGTTGATAAACCACACTTCCAGATGACTTTCGGCAAGAGTCCCGCGGAGTTATACAAGGAGTATCTAAAGAGTAAAAATAGATAGTATGAGAAAAAAAACAATTTTGGCGGTGTTTATATTATTACTTTTATTGCTGGGTGGATTGTTTTTGGTGAACGGTTTGAGAAAAAGTTGGGAACGTAATACCGGTAGCATTATTAAAATCGATAAAATTGTTACTGATATTAAATTAAAAGAAGGTACAAGTGCAAAAAAAGAAACAGACATACCGTCGGATAGTGCCGAGGGAGGAGCTGGCTACATTTATAGATATAACAATGTTCCAATAAAGTTTACTGCGATTTATTACGGTGAGACAGGCAAAAGGGAGGAGGAGTTCTTTATACATGAAAAGAAGGTTGTTAAAATAGTAGATACTATAATTTATTATGAAGAGCCCATTTATGCGTCCACCGATATCAAGATCGCCTCACAGACGATCACAAATTATTATTTAGTTGGTGATGGTTTGTTTAGGCTGGAGAGTGGTAATAAACTCACAAAGATTACGGATATTAAAGAGTACGATTATCTTATTGGGGAGATTCAGGAAGTATATAGACAAATTAATGCTGAATAGAGAGTTATTGTATCTCGCAGATTTGCTGCGGGGTAACCCCCCTCGCCGGCTCCATAGTCCCGATACAGGAGGGATGTGGAGCCCCGCCCCTCGCGGCCACCGACCCTCGGTCGGTTCCCCGCCCCTTTTGCCAGATCGTTGGCGCGAGAGGCGGGGAAAACAAGAAAGTTCTTTCCAATTAAAATGGCATAGTCCACACTGACATCCTCGGTTCAGCCGTCCTCCTCACCGACTCCTCCGGCGCGGTTAAGGGACAATACGAATACGAACCGTTCGGCGACATCGTCGGCATGTTGGCGCAAGGCGAAGGCACGGATTATCTCTTTACTGGCCAAGAATACGACATTGAGTCGTCTCTCTATTACTACAACGCCCGCTATTACAACCCCCGCCTCGGTCGCTTTATTTCCCGCGACGCGTTTATGGGCAGAGACGGCGACCTGCTTTCTCGCAACCGCTACATTTATGTCAAGAATAATCCGTTGAATTTTATTGATCCCAATGGGGAGTGGAAGAAGAGTGTGGCGAAAGCGGCTGGATATTTAGAAATTATAGGCCAAAATGTAGTTAATATTGCAACCGCTATTATACCCGGTATTAATGATTGGAGAGATTTTATTGAATTTGAGATGGGTATGGATGCGATAACCGGAGAACAGCTAAGCCAAGATGAGCGAGATTTAACTGTCATTGGATTAATGATGCCGATATCTGTTTCAGGGAAAGAATTGAGGGCGGGGAAGAAGATACTGGACGGAGGAGGGGGGTTGGTGCGGAAGGTATCTAATGTTACTGATGAGACCATGCAACAACTTAAATCTTTCCGCAAGAGTATTGAAAGTTATCAAAAGAGAATCACAGAACATACAAATTTTATTAAGAACCCCACCATGAAAGTAAAAAATTTCTTTTCGTTTGATTCACGTTACCAACAAGGGTTGATAGAGCATTGGAAAAAAGAGATAGATACTTTTCAGAATAACATTAACAAAACATTGGAAGAAATAGAGAAATTACTTAAAAAATAATGTTTTAGTCTTTAACCTATGAGCTTCCTTATTAATATTATAAACCAAAGACCTTTTAAAGAATTGGAGGTTTCAAAAGTAGTCAACACTCTTTATCAGAAAATAAAGTGGTTGAGGGTTAGTCAAGATAGATTAAATATCAAAAATATTATTATTTATTTAGAAAATATTAGTAAAATAATTGAACAGTTAAAAAAAAGCTTGGATAAATTTAATTATGATGTATCAGATAAATTATGTATATCATTTGAACCAGACATAGATGTGGGTGACATACTGTATCGAATTGATAATAAATGTAAAAACGTTAATTTAAATATAAATTTGAGTGAAGCTCTGGAAGAATTATATAAAAATATGGAAATAATGGAAAGTTATCGTTTATTGAGTGAAGATAAAGATTTTGTGTTAAATATCATACATGAAATTTACCTTAATTTATCACAACATTTTTTGTATCACATGAATGAAATACGTACTGAGCTTTCGCCAACTCCCTAGTTCCCGCCAGGGGCGGTGGAGTTGACCGGCGGAAAATGGCTAGTGAGCCGCGCTGTCGGGCAGGACAAATAGTTTGGCTCCATGGTTGAGAAAAAAGAAATAATTTTAGAAGGTAGATGTTCAACTATCTGCACTGCTGAAGATGCTAAAAAATTACCTAAGAACATTTAAACAATACAAATTATATATGCGTAAAACAATCATCTCATTCCTCGCCGTCCTTTTTGCTCTGGCGCCAGTGTCGCCGGCGTTGACGCGTGAGCAGTCTTTTCAGCCGCTGTCAACTTTTCAGTCAGTAAATTTTAATGACTTTGCGACAAACTTGGATGGTGTTAAGTCATACACGCGAGTGGCGCACAATATCAAATTCATTATTATATAAACAAAGTGACAAATGCAATTGTGGAAGCTAAGAAAAAGGTGACCAATTAATAAACTTAAACTCCAGAATCTAAGTCGATCAACTAAATTATTTTTATCAAATTCAGATTTTGTATGAACAAACAATTTTATATAGATGATCGAGTGAAAATTTCAGAAGATTATCACTGGGCACAACTAGCTACAGGTGTTATTAAAGTCCCCCCCAAAGCCACTGTGGACCTCAGGGGTGATTGGAATGGATATACGCGAACTGTTAAAACCTTGAAAGGAGATAAATTATTTTACTGGATATTGTTTGATAATCCTCAATATGATGCCGATGGAGACGGTCCGTATAGTGATGCTGAAATAGACTCTGAGTATTTACTAAGGTTGGCTCCCTAGCCCCCGCCAGGGGCTGTGGAGCTGACCGGCGGAGAATGGCTATTGAGCCGCGCTGTTTGGCAGGACAAGCAGTTTGGCTCCATAGCCCTGCGGGGACGATGGAGCCGGCGGGTATCGGGGGGATGATGGAGCCAGCGGGGGCCGGCGACGGGTAAAATCGCATTAGCGCTCTACCAATAAAATTTTACTAATTTACTAAAAACTGTCGGGTACTCTGTAAACCCGTGGCGGAAAGGTTTGTCAAACTTTTCATTTAGATCAAAGCTTGATCATCAGCATTTTTCGTCCCACGTCTTGGCGCGCAGTCAGTACCCGACAGTTAATAGTTGTAAATATATGGAAAACAAAAAAATCATCCCGCATTCTTTTGTGGGTTTGCTCTATGAAGATGGTGAGTTTAAGCGAATTTTACAGCCGGGCAAATACACTATCCGGAGAGTTTTTTTTAACATTGTTGAACGCGAAATAAAACTTGTTGACAGGCGCGAGCGGTCATTGATTATTAAAGGGCAGGAGATTTTGACCAAGGATAAAGTGGCAATTCGTATTAGTTTGCTGGTGTATTACAAAATTATCAATCCCGAAGCCGCTGTTCATAATGTGGTTTCCTACGAGGAGCGCATCTATGAGGATGTCCAATTGGCGGCGCGTCGCTTTCTGGCTAACCGTAATCTTGATGATATTTTGAGCGATCGCAACGAGATTTCTGATGCCGTGCGAGATGACGTAAAAAATTCCGCTGCTAGTTATGGCGTGGAAATTATCCGCGCTGATGTAAAGGATCTGGTTTTTCCCGGCAATCTGCGAGAAATTATGAACCGCGTGCTGGAAGTTGAGCGCGAGTCCGAAGCGATACTTATCAAAGCCAGAAAAGAGGCGGAAGCGGCTCGGATTAGCATTGCATCCGCGAAAGAGCGGGTATTATTGGAAGCGCAAACCGAGATGGAAAAGCGTAAAATTCAGTTGCAGGATGAAATTGATGAAGCAAAACTGTTGGAACAGCATCCGGTTTTATTGACCTTGCGCCGCATTAAGGCCATGTCAGTCATTGCCGAAAAAGGCGGTAAATTTGTGATCGGTTTGAGCGGGGATGAGCATGATAATTTAGTAAAATTATAAAATGAAGCAGTAACATATATAGATATTATAAAAATTGGCAAAATCTATGACCTACATCATGGTAGACACCGAAACCGACGGCCCAATCCCTGGGGATTATTCCATGTTCGCGTTTGGCGCGGTTGTGGTTGATGATAAGCTTGATAAAACATTCCACGGTTTGCTTCGGCCGATTTCCGAGAACTACGGCAAGGTTGGTTTAGAATTGGCTGGATTTACGAGAGAGCAGACACTAGAATTTGACGAACCAGGAAAAGTTATGCAGAAATTTTTGGATTGGATCAAAGAACATAGTGATGTCCGCCCTCTTTTTATTTCTGACAATAATGGTTTTGATTTTATGTTTATAGCGTGGTATCTGCATCACTTTGTTGGTGAAAATCCATTTGGCCACACATCTGTCAATCTTGGTTCATTATATAAAGGATTAGTTAAAGACACATTCCAAAATTTTAAACACCTGCGCGACACCGAACATACACATAATCCAGTGGATGATGCCATGGGCAATGCCGAAGCTCTTCTTAAGATGAGAAAAGACTTTGGACTGAAGATTAAATTGGGATAACTCACGCCGGCTCCACAGCCCCTGTGTCGGGGACTATGGAGCCAGCGGAGGGGTAACGAGTTGTAGGCAGGTAATAAATTAATTTCTCCGTATAAAAACGAAAGATTATGATAAATAAAATAGAAATCAAACAGCTTCACAAAAAAATAACGAATTAAGAAAAAATTATATGCCAACCAAAAATTCAACCCAACTCGACACCGCAGCGCAATCACAAACCCCAAGCGGGAGTTTGGAACAGAAAGCAGAAAAGCAGCCGGTCAGTTCAGACATCTTCACCGAAGAGTACAGCCGGAAGAAAAAGGTTAGGGCGGCTTATATTGTTTTGTCTTTTTATTTGGCTGTTTTAGGCGAGATTTTATTTTTTGGCAGCGAAAAAGGTATCGGGTTTTTTCTTTTTGTAATAATATACATCGCGTCTTTTACCGCTGTCGCCAAGATCACCCGCCAAATCCGCAACCGCTGGGCATTGGTATTAACTGTGCCGCTCTTGTTTATGGGGCTTAGCGTATTTTTATATTCAAACGCGCTGGTTAGATATTGGGTGCCGTGGTTTGTGTATCTACTCTTGATCTTTTATCCATTATTACTGTCGTTGAAAAATCCAAACAAATACAGTTTTTCTTTAACGCAAATTCGGCTGGTTAGGAATATATTTTTGGTTGTGGAAAAAATTAAATTTGTGCTGAAAGATATCAAGAGTTTTCACCTTTCACGAATTTCACCGCCACACGTGAAAGTTATTAAGAAAATCGCGCTTGCTCTGTTGTTTTCGGTTCCAATCCTATCTATTTTTACTTTATTGTTTTATCACGCGGATGCGGTATTTGCCAGCTGGGTTATCAATTTTTTTAAACTGCTAAACATCGAAATTACCGTTGAAGATTTTGTTTCTCTTTTGCGAGTATTAATATTTGGTCTTGGTTTGGCTGTTTTGTATTATGCATTTTTGAGTCGGGATCATGTTTTGGGGCTGAAAAAAGAAAAAGTTTCCAAACTTGACGATCTGGTCGTATCAATTATTTTGGGGCTGATAAACGCGCTGTTTGCTGTTTTTGTTTTTATCCAATTCAGCTATTTGTTTGGCAAAAGAGAGTTTGTCATGAGCAATAATATGGTATTCGCGGAGTACGCGCGCAGCGGCTTTTTTCAACTGGTAATGGTGATATTGCTCGCGGCCATCATGCTAATCGCGGTGTATCGTTCGGCGGTATTTCACCAGGCGGCAAAATTGGTGGTTGCTTTTCAGGTTTTATTGGTCGGACAAGTGATGGTAATTGGAATATCCGCTTTGAGGCGCATGAATGTTTACCAAGAGGTCTATGGCTACACCGTATTGCGCCTGTACGTGGAATGGTTTATCTATTTTTCACTTATTATATTGTTGTTCGCGGCGGTTGCCCTTTTGGTTAATTTGCGTTTTCGTCGGTTTTTGCATGCCAGCATGCTGGCAGGACTGTGCGTGCTGGCTGTCGTGTCTGGCGTGAACGTGCATGGCATCATTGCTAGAGAAAATGTGCGCCGTTTTGTGGAAGACAACAAAAGTATAGATATGGAGTATATGCGAGCGCTCGGTTTTGACGCGGCCGAAGCCCTGCGGCCGATTTTTCAAGAAGATAATTTTCAAAAGCTGACAATAGAAAATAAAATACATCTGCGCCAGCTTTTTGAAGACGTTTATAACTATGATTTGCCAGGCGCAATAGACGCGGTGGGTTATAAATTGTCGGCAGACCACGCGCGCGGGATTGTTTATGAATTTGATGCGAGGCAAGTAAAAAACGCTTTGAGAGCCGCGGTGGAAAAAAATAGCAGCTACGATTTAAGTGTGTCAGATTTACGCGGTGACACTGTCGGATATTGCGATATAGAACAGATTGAAAAAATATCTCCTTCCAGCGGCGTGAATTGCGTGTTAGTCAAGAAAGACGGATCTGATTATATCTTAGCGCTATCGGGCGCTGATAAATTTAAATTAAAATTTTACGCAGATGAAAAAAAGGCGGAGGGCAACGACGAGAGCGGCGTCTTGTTTGCGGTGTATAAAAAATTGCCGGGGTCAGGGGAGGAGAAATATGAAAAAGTATTTGAAAAGAAATTTGATTATATTATTCCATACGAAAGTAAAGAAAAGATACAAGAGATGCGCGAGATGAAAAAGCGCGGTCTTTGGAATGGAGGGGAATACCACGAGGTCGCGTCTCTTACCGACTACCGGCTGTTAAGCAACGGCGCTTTGGTTGAATCTCATGAAATAAATAAAGAGCATGTATTTTATACAGTTGAATGGGGGGAAGAAATCGGGCTTAAACAAGAAATTTTGCAAGAAAATTATATCCCTCTTAGCCAGAGAAGCCAAAGCCATTATCAGCAGGGAGTTAACTATTATGAAAACAAAGAATATGATCAAGCCCGCCAGGAGTTTTTCACTGCCTTATCCTATAATCCAAAATCCGGCAATAGTTATTTTATGATAGGTAAGAGCTATCACGAAGAGGGTGATTATGCCAGAGCGGAAGGGTATTATAAACAATCTCTTGAATTGTCTCCTGGTAATGAATACGCTTTAGCCAGACTTGGTTTGCTTTATTCTGACAGGGGCGACCATGACAGAGTGATAATTGTTTTGGAAAAAGGATTTGATTTGATTGATATGCGCAACGGCAATAAAGACGTGATCAGCCTGATGTATCGGGATCTTGGCGCCAGCTATATTAAAAAAGGATATTATACAAAAGCAGAGCAGATTTTGAAAAAAGGGCTCGGATATAATGAAACTTCGGCGCTCCATAATAATCTTGGGCTGGCTTACAGCAAACAAGGTAGAATATCAGAGGCGAAAGAGCAGTATGAACGCGCTGTTGAAATGGATCCTAGTAGCGAAACGGCGGTGCGCAACCTTGAGATTGTAAAGAAAAAAATTAGTGATTCTTCCGGATAAGTTCTGTACAGCACTGCCTGTTATGCGAATCCGGGGCCATAGAGCAAGCGAGCTAAAACTAACTTTATAAAGTTTGTCGATTATTGACTAACTTTATAAAGTTTGATAATATGGTAGCAGCCAGCTGGAAGATTTTCTCTGTGATGCCGTTATAAATTCCAGTTCTTATTGCTCCGCCCGGCTCCACCGTCCTCCCGAACGTCCGTGAAATTTAAGCGGAAATAGAGAAAAATTTAGCTAAAAATGCAGATTTAGATTGGGATAACCCGCGCCAGTTCCGCAGTTCTTCCGCGCTTTCGCCGTCTCAGATGGCTGGGGGTGCGGGAAGGGTGTGGATAAGATGTTAATTTTTACCTCTTGCTATTTTTTTCAATGTATGATTGTATAGTAGTAGTACTTTTAATTCTTTTCCAACGCATATGGTCGAACACCTTAAACGATCAGCCGAAGGAATAGGGCTGTTTATCGGAGGCATTGTTAAGATGTTTTTAATAATCCCGCTTTAGGCGGGTTTTTTGTTTTTTAATCATCCCTCATATGAAAAGAGCTTTATCAAATTTATCGGGCAAGAGAGGTCAAAAAATAGTGGTCTATTTTTTCGCCCTGTACTTCGGTTTTTTTCCAATTTTGCCGGTTTTATCTATTGGCGCGCCAGAGGTAAATGTCAACACCTTTACTTTGAATAGCGGCAGTTCTAACGATATTCCGGTCCAGTCAATCACCCTGACGCCGACTAACTCGGGGCAGAGCCAGCCAATCACTTTGCTCAATAATTCCGGGAATAGCGCAACCAGCGCTGATTTGCCGCCAAACACTAGCCTAACCTTGCCGGGAGAGCAGGCAGACAGCCTGGTATGCGAGGAGGGCGCAAGCTGTAATCTTACCATAAAGGCAAACATCAACGCCCCAACAATGCCAATTGGCGCGACAATCAGTTTGCCGACGACTACAGCGCCAATAGAAATTAAAACAATTGACGCAAATTCAGGTGTGGATTCGGCCGTTAACGCGCCGGAGAGCGCGTCTTTAGACCAGTTGAACGCTACTACCACGAAAAAACAGCTGGCTCTTCCCGCCAACGCATCAGAGCCAGTCTCAAACAGCCAAAAAGACCTGTTTAGGCAATTTTTGTTTTATCTAAAAAACGATACCGAGTTTAAATCTTTGGTCCAAAAGATCATTTCCGGCGAGGCCGATGACGCTTTGATAGATCAGCTGGCTGAAAAAATGGCCGGCACAGCGGCAAAAAATACAGAAACTCCAAATCAAGCGCCAATAAATCAGCCGGTTGCTGAAGTTATTATTGATCAACGAGCATCGTCAACAGAAGATTTACCGAGTAATCAGGCGATTGATAGCCAGAATCAAAATCAAGCAACCAGTCTTCCAAGCAATCAGCTTGATTTGTTATTTCAGGAGGCGTTTAAGATTGGGCAGGGTCAAAATATTAGCAATCCAGCCTTTCAAACAGACGCTGCTACCAGCGAGTCTGCGCAGCTTGATCAAATTGATGAGTCGTTGTTTGAGGTGGTGGATGCTGTTACCGACATTGCTGATCTCGGCAAGGGAAGAAAAGTGATGAGGATTTATGCCAATTCGCGTTTAGTGTATAAGGATCAACAAACCAATGAGTGGAAGATCCGTCCCGCGGGATGGAATACTTTTGATGAAGAATCCGGTTCTAAATTGAATGCCACCAAAGGGGGCGGTTATCAATTTTCGGTTGATTTTAATAAAAACAGCCGGATCAGAGTTGAAACGGGAGAGATGGAAGTAACGGGAAGTCGGCGGGCAATCACCGCTCCGGCCGCAAAAAGTTTCAACAAGAAAAAAAATCAATATCAAACCAAAAGTTCATTTTTGGAAACTTATTCTGATGTTGATGTAGAATTGGTGGATGACGCCCAATATCGGGAAAAGACGATTATTATAAAGAAAAAACCGGTCGGCGCTGAAGATAGCGAGTCAGTGGTTTTTTGGGATAAATATATTTTGGGGACGGATAATTACGTTATTTCTGATAGTCAAACGAAAGAGATAAAAAATGACAAGGTAATTGATGGAGTTTTGAAAATTGAGATACCGGGAGAGGGCGGGTTTTATGTCGGTCAGAGCTTGTATCATGATGGCAAAGGATCAGGCGCGGATTACTTGGACATGAACGGAAAGCTGGCGCGTCATTTGCTGAAGTTTGATAAAAAAAATAATACGATTTATGTCGGTGTGGAAATTCCGACTGCCTATCTGCTGTCAGCAGACACCGTCTATCCAATCACGATAGACCCAACTTGGTGCAAATATACAGCCAGCAATACGCTTGATCCGAGCGCGGGGGATAGTTGTGATTTAGCTGATTTTTATTTTAGAACTACCAATGGCGGTCTGCCAGATTTTGGCACGGCCACTGATAATACGGCTTATCTATTTATGGGCCGAGACGGGTCAGCCACTAGGCATCCGGTCATTTATTTTAATTCAAATTTTCAAAGCTTTTTTCAAGGTCGTACTCTTGATTCGGCTATTTTAAAAATGAAATTCGTGGCGCGCGGTTCTGGCACATCAAGTTATATGGACGTGGCGGCCAGGAGAATCAATTGGAACTGGTCAGCCGGATCCATTACCAGCTATAATTACAGCGATTTTAGAAATAGCGTTGTCAATGAAAATCCTTCAACCAGATTATACATGGGCACAACCAATAACGGTTATCACGATATTAATGTCCAAGCAACAGTGCAAGCGTGGATTGACGGAGCGATGGTGCGCGGAGTCATGGTTGAACAGGATCCGGCATGGCCGTCTGGCAGCACCCCGCCCAGCAGTTGGGAAAACGCGATATTTTATTATTACGCTCGCGGTAGCTCCAGCGTTGAACAGAGCGGTGGCCACAGTGTAAATGGACCTTATTTAGAAATTATTTTTAGATCGCTGCCGGATCTAACAGTGGAGTCTAGCAGTATTTATCCTACCTCGGTCCAGCGCGGCAGTTCTGTGGCCGTTACCAGTACTGTTAAAAATATCGGCATTGGCAATGCCATCGAGAGTTGGCTGGGTTATTATCTTTCCACCGATAGCGCTTGTAGCTCGATTAATGATAGGTTTTTGGATGCTAGCTTAGTAGGCACTTTGTCCGTCAATCAGTCAAGATCTGTTTCCAAGAACGTGACCATTCCTTCCGACGTCAGCGCAAATAATTATTATTTTTGTTTTATAATTGATCCGCCCGATGCGAGCACCCCGTTGGGTAGCATCATTGAAAGAAACGAAAATAATAATACCAGAGCCATCTCGCTTCAGGTTACCAATCCCGTGCCTGTCGCGCCAGACTTAACTTTTAATGGCACGCCGACAGTCAGC
>JBAZZL010000020.1:0-19514 GCA_041658785.1 Patescibacteria group bacterium | reverse complement strand
TTCCCTATTCCCCTTTTTCCCCATATTCTTTTTCGCCAAATCCGACCCGTACTCGGCCCTGCCAAACCCGATAATCTTACCCTGGTAATTTTTAATTTTAATAATATCGCCCTTTTCAAAAACTCCTTCCACTTTCGTAATTCCCACCGGCAACAAACTTCTGGCTTTCCCCTTTTCCCGCAATACCGGCTCGGCGCATTCATTAATATGCACGATGCCTTTTTCCTGTCCCTCGGCGTACGCGATCCATTTTTTTACATTGGAAACCTTGTCGCCGGTCGCCAAAAACTTGGTGCCGACTTTTTTTCCGGACAGCGCGTCAATAATCGCGCCGGCTCTTCTCCCGTTCAAAATGTGCGTGGTAATGCCGAGGCCGGCGAGTTTGAGCGCTATCCGGCACTTGGTATGCATGCCACCCCGGCCGAATTTGGAAACACAGGGCAAAATATGCTCGCTCACTTCCTTTTCATCTTTCACTACCGCCACCACGCTGCCGTCTGCCCGCAAAATTCCCCCCACCAAAGACAAAAGCAATACCGCCTCCACGCTCATCATAGAGGCGATGAGACCGGCCAGCTCATCGTTGTCCGTGAACATCAGCTCATCAACCGATACCACGTCATTTTCATTCACAATCGGAATAATATCGTCGCGCAGGAGGGCTTCAAAACAATTTTTCATGTTTAGATAATGCCGCCGGTCGCGAAAATCGCTTTTGGTGGCCAGCACCTGGGCGCAGTTTAGTCCGTGTTTGACAAACAGGTCGACATAAGTTTGCATAAGTTTGACTTGGCCAACCGCGGCCAAAACTTGGCGCTTCACCACCCGATCCTCGTCTTCGCTAATCTTTACCAAAGACCGGCCAGCGCCCATCGCGCCAGAGGAAACAATAATTATTTTAATGCCTTGTTTTTTTAATTGAGCCACCTGATTAACAATTTGCTCCATGACAGGAATATCAAGCAAACCGCTGTCGTTGGTTATAACATTAGTGCCTATTTTGATGATTAGTTTTTTATAATCTTTTTTCATGTTAAAAAATTTTGTTTAATTTCGTATAATTTTGTTCAATTTTATTTTTTCTCCCTCCACTCTCTTATCTTTTGATGATCTCCGCTCAATAAAATCTCCGGCACTCTCCAGCCCTTAAAATCCGCCGGTTTGGTATACTGCGGATATTCCATCGCGCCAGCGCTACAACACTTCAACACATCAACACTTTTTTGATTCACCCGTGTTGTCGTGTTGTCGTGTTGTCGTGTTGTCGTGCCAAACGTTTCTTCGTTCAACGACTCTTCGTTTCCAAGGACCCCGGGAATCAAACGCGCCACGGCTTCAATAATCACCAGCGCGCCCAGCTCTCCTCCGGCCAAAACATAAGGCCCGACCGAAACCTCCTCATCAACCAGATGATCAACCACGCGCTGATCCACGCCTTCGTACCGGCCGCAAACCATGGTCAACTCTTTCAACCCGCCCCACTCCTCCGCCACCCGCTGATCAAACTGCCTCCCCCGCGGCGACAACAAAATCGTCCGTTTTTTTTTCTTACCCAATTTCCAATTTCCAATTTCCAATTTCTTCTTGTCCGCGCTTCTACTTTTTGAAATTGCGCGAACAAACTGTAACGCACAAAAAATTGGTTCCACCTTCATCACCATCCCCGCCCCCCCGCCATACGGAGTATCATCAACGGACCGATGCTTGTCTTCGGTAAAATCACGCAAGTCAACCGTCTTTACTTCAATAATCTTTTCTCTTTGCGCCCGGCCGAGAATGCTCTCATCGCAATAATCGGAGATTAAATCAGGGAAAATTGTGATGATATTAAATTTCATAATGTATTTATCCTAGCAGAAAAATAGCTATTTCTTTTTATTTCTTTATTTCAATTTATTTCTTATTTCCTGTGAATTACGAAATGCATTGTCTGTCATATTTCTAATTTATCCTCCTCACCTCCGCCTCGCTTATTACACCTCCAAATGGAACACCAGCCCAGAGAGACGAACTAACCGCGCGGATATCATTTTGCCAAACAGGCGAAATTGAACTGACTGGATACAGCTTGCCCGCTTGGTAATAATGCGGCTTGCCGTCAATATTTATTAATTGTCCTTCATGAATCTTTACAACGCTCGCAATCGGCGCGCCTATTTTATAGCTGGAAAAAAACACGTCCGGCAAGTCAACAATTTTTTTACTCCAATCCGCGCCATATAAAATCGAGGCAATGGTGGAATTTTCCAATTTGCGGAGTATGCCACTAGGAGTAATGGCGTAAACTGACGGCGATATTACGGTTTTAACTAACACTGAACCGGGTCGGTAGGTAACGCCAAAATCAGCCGCCGGGTATGAATCAACGCATTTATTTTCAATGGTAGTGATGCCGGCCGAAGCAAAACTGGCGTAACGAGTCTTAAATACTTTATCCGTGGGAAAGTACATCCGCTTGCCGGCTGAATCTAGATAATAAACAGCGGTATTGTCCGGAACTTTGAAAAGAGAACCAGCGGGAAGAGCAAGACAGCCGAACGGCAAAGACGGCGCCAGAACAGACAAAGAACTTTTCGGGCGAATGCCGGCGACAAACGCGCCGTCGACATTGGCGCCGATAGTAATGCTTTCCCACATTGAACGCGAAAAAGTTTTTATATCAGCGCTGAATACAGAAGCTTCTCCGGTAACTTGATGCAATTCGCTGTTATAATAATAGTAAACTTTTTCCCCGTCTTTCACCAACTGTCCCTCATGAATCTTGCTACGGCTCGTGATTGGTTCGCCCAAAGTGAAGCTGGAAAAAAATACGTCCGGCAAATCAATAATCTTTTTCTGCCAATCACTGCCATAAAGCGCCTGGGCAACAGCTGGGCTTTCAAGTTTGCGCAAAACTCCTTCCGGAGCGATCGCGTAAACCGATGGAGAGACCACGGTTTTAACTAAAACCGAACCCGGACGAAAAGTAACGCCAAAATCAGCGGCCGGATATAAATCAACGCATTTATTTTCAATGGTAGTGATGCCGGCCGAAGCAAAACTGGCGTAACGAGTCTTAAATACTTTATCCGTGGGAAAGTACATCCGCTTGCCGGCTGAATCTATATAATAAACGGCGGTATTGTCCGGAACTTTGAAAAGTTTGCCTGAAATTAAAGTTGCGCAATCTTCCGTGGAACTGGAAGAAGATCCGGAGCTGGATGAACCCGACCCGCTCCCTAACCCAGAGCCGGCGCCAGATCCGCTGCCACTACCGGAGCCAGACCCTGAACCAGCTTCGCCGCTCCCCGCGCCAGCGCCACTGCCAGACCCATCCGAACTTCCGCCTGTGGCGACAATGGTGGTAACTGTGAGCGTTGCCGATGGCGCGCTAGTATTTGTAAAATCATCCTGCGCGCGGACATAGTAAGTGTACGCGGTGCTGGGCGTAAGATTACTTTCCGTAAATGAGTCCGTTTCAAAATAATCACGCAACAGCGCGCCATCGCCCCGATACACGGCATAATAAGCGCCCGCTTCGCCGGTCCAAAAAACCGTGATTGATTTGTCGGTAATGTCTTTGAACGACAAGACGGGAACAGCGGGGGGCTTGACGTCAATATAAACTTGGTCGGAAACAAACGCCGGCCCGTCGCTAATTTTGCCCTTTGGCTCAATTTTAATTTTATATAATCCTTCAGCGCCGGTTTCAATATTATTTTTTGGACTCCAGACAAATTTGATTTGAAGCGGGCTCGTCGTGGATTTTAGTTGGCTGATATTCCCAATAGAAAAATCAAACAAATTTTCTGCTGGAACCGCCACTCCGTTTACTGTAGCCGAAATCGGCGTAATATCATCCCACCACGCCTCGCTACTTGGCCCCCAAGAAAGCCATAGCCCGGCGCTATCCCGCAATGGCAAATTCAATGTGGTTTCCACTTCCATTGAACCATCCGCACTTTGCGTGTAAACGAATGGCTGGGTAATGATCGGCTTGGAATAAAATCCCAGCGCGCGGCTGTTTTGATAATCGGCGAGAAACAAAGCGCCGGTGTTGTCAATTGATAACCCCATCGGATAATTGAAAGTCGTGGCCGCGGTGTTATAAAAATACGCTTCGCTCGCCGTCTTCTGTCCCAAAATCAAATCCGCCGCTCCTCCGTTTTTTACATTCATCGCGTCCCAAACCAATACCCGATGATTGTAATAATCGCTGACAAAAACATCACCGTCGCTGTCCACCGCGAGTCCGCGAGGCGAATCAAACCCGATCGCGCCGATCACTGACCCATTATTCTTGCCTGAACTGAAAAAACTCGTCTGCCCTAAAACTTTTTCCGCGCTCCCGCCCATGACGACGGTCGCGTCGTAAATCAAGACGCGATTGTTGCCGGTGTCGGCCACGGATATTTTTCCGCCATTCTCTGTTACTGCTTGCGGGTTATTTAAAGTATTGGCGGTAACTGCCCCGCCGCGATTGGCGCTAATCCCCGCGGTCAAACTGCTCTGTCCCAAAACACTGTCCGCCTCTTCGCCGTTCGCCGGATTCGTGGTGTTCCAAATCATCACCCGATGGTGCCCGCTGTCCGCCACGTAAATTTTGCTTCCGGAAACAAAAATCCCGCTCGGCAATTTGAACCCCACGGTGCTCGCCGCGTTCAATTCAAAACCGGCGTTTTCCGCGGTACTCGTGAAATTAAATTGACCGAGAACCGCTTGCGCCTTGGCGCCGCTCGTCACATTATAATTAAAAATCAACACGCGGCTATTGCCCTGATCAACCACGTAAATTTTATTGCGATCGCTAAAGACCGCCACCGGAAAATTCAGGCCATAGGCCGAAGCCGGCCCCGCGTCTGCCGCGAGAACGCCATTCCAGTTCGCCTGCTTTCCCGTCATTCCGGACTGGCCCAAAACAATGTCCGCGTTTTGTCCGGCCGCGGGACTCGTGGTATTCCAAATCAGCACGCGATTATTTTCCGTATCCGCGACATACAATCTAACGCCATCGGAAAAAACCCCTCGCGGCCGCGCCAATTTATTCGCCCCGGCCGTAGTGGCGCCGCGGTTCGCGCCAGTCGAAACAAAATTCGGTTGGCCTAACTCGGTAAAAGCCGTCGGCGCCTGCCAATCCGGCGCGACGCCGATGGCGGAGACGGAAACAAAACCAGTGAATAAAATGGCTACGGAGAAAAGAAAAAATAATTTTTTCATAACACGATTGAATTAAAGAAATTAGAAACTGAAAATTAGAAACTGTGTGGCATACCATGTCCCTAGCTTCCAGTTTCTAATTTCTAGTTTCTAGTTTCTAGTTTCTCATATATTCATCCTAACAGGAAACGGGGAATTTTTCAAGAATGTGTACAAACAAAAAAAGACGGTTTTGTCTACTGTATTTAATCACTGGTATCTAAACAACCCTCTGTGCTACACCACAGTGAAACGGCGCCGCCAGCGCGAAATTCTCCCGATTAAATCGGGATCATCTCGCTACTCCGATTACTTATTTATACTTAAGCGGAATAGCGAATTGAGTCCCGATTCGCATCGGGACGAAATTCGCGCTGGCGGTGGTGTTGCGCGAAATTCGCCTGCGGGCTCATTTCGCTACTCCTGTTATTTATTAAACGAATCAACAGTTTACCAAAACAGGATGCCTGAACGTCCTGTTTTTGTGCCCGCACTTCGGAAGAGAGAAACGCGCAAATTGGGATTCTGATCATCCTGATGCCAGTTGTTCGCGTTCGCGCCCCCAGCATCGCAGTTGCCGACGTTCACGAAATTGCCGTCGGAAGAATATCTTGTTGCCTATCCAAAACGCGCCGCCTGCGGCATTCCCGTCCTATTTCCTTTTTAAAACCGCTGGCGTGACCAAGCGAAACAACAAGAAGCAGTGTGTGGACAAAGTTTGGTCGTTGGTAAACCGCTATCCCGACTTTGTCGGGACCGGTTGTATTAACCAACGCGTGAATTGTAATTTGTATTGAAATGACAGTGGTCAAGCGACCAAGTGTTTAAGTATCAAGTGACCTGCGAGATTGTCCACTCCTGCGAGAGAACGACGAACCAAGATAGCCACTCGCGAACGCGGGGAACCACCCGTCCGCGTCCGCGCCCCTAGCATCGCAGTAGCCGACGCCCACGAAATTGCCGTCGGAAGAAGTATCCGCGGACCAATCATAAGTGTGTTCCAATATACGTTTATCGGTAGTACGCAATAGAATGAAAGAACGATAAAGAGTTTCAATCGGCTTACTACGGCTGCGCGCAGGATCAAAATCAAGGCCGACTTTCCCGGCAAATTTTTCTAACTCTTTTGTTTGCGCTTCGTGATTTTTACCCAACGTTGCGGGCAGCACTTCGTCTGTGCTCAAAACCCAGCTAAATCGCATGGTATCGGCGGTGTAAAATTGCTCTGCTTTATACCAGGTTACCTCATAGATCAATTTTCCCTGATTACGCGCTTTCATATCCGACGCCACGTGTTTTTCCATTGCCGCCATAGTGAGCGGACTTTCAAGGTCGGATTTTGGATCATTTAAAGTAGCGACTTCAAGGCGCAGATGCCAACCGCCCTTTTTGACTTCGCCTCGTTTTACCTTTTCCATAAATTGCTTGACATCCGGCTCTTTCACGAATTCGGCAAGGAGCAGGGCGGCTTCGGCTTTTTGAGACGAACTAAATTCCACCAGTTTTCGCTTATCCTGTAAAGTAAAGGCTTGTTCTACCGCCTTACAGTCAAGAAATTTCTCGCCCCATAGTTCCGCCATCTCCCGATATACCCTTTCTGGCTCTGCTTCGGACGTTTCAGCGCTACCTTCTATCAAACCTTTTGGTTCTGGCTTGGCGGGGAGGGCGGCCGCCGGGCGAAAATTGAGAAGTTTTGACAGCTCTCCAATCGCCTGATTAAACTCTTTTATCGCGACATTGAATGAACTCAGATAAAATTCATCCAAGTTGCCGTTTTCAATGGTCAACACTATTGCTTCAGCTCTTGCCGGATCGGCTAAACCGTCCTGCAATTTTGCCAGCACGCCGGATACGGTATCGTTGACTCGTTGATAAACTCTTTCTACTTCCTCGCCGGCCGCCTTTACCCGACGATGCACCTGTTGCGCTTGATCCGACTCTACCAGAGCGTCGGCCGGCGCCGATTCTATAATTCCCCGCCCCTTGGCCCGAGCGGTGGCGATTTGTTCTTTGAGACCCGTGAGCATCTTTTTCATGCGCTTGATAGCTTTTACTGTCAATCTTCTTATGTCTAAAATGTTCAGAAGTTCGGCATAGGCCCGGGTAATTGATTCAAAAGTTTGTTCGCCGGACGATTCCGTTAATAAATAATCGCGCGCCAAAGATAAACAATACTCGGCTTTGATTCCTTGCAGTTCTGTCGCGTCGGTCCGACTCAAGGTATCCTCGCCAATACCAATGAGCCGCGTAATCATGCGAACCTCCTCCAATCGCTCTTCAAGCTCAACCAATTTTTTATCGCTTAAAGTGCGGGAAATCATTTCCTTCACTGCCTCGCGATACTTGGCGCGGGCGGCGTGATGTTCGCGTAATTCCCTTTGCGTATCTACTTTATCTCTAAAATCCGCGTGCGGTCCTTTTTTTCCAACCAGTTCTTTGACGTCCATCTTCAACCTTAATTTGCGCGGCCACCAACTGCTGGTCTCCTTGTCGGTACGCGCGGCCATAGCACTATCCCGATCAAATTCGCTGAAAAACAAAGGCTGGCTGGCAGGGTCCACACCGAAACCGCCAGGATTTTTTCTTTTGGCATCCAGTACTGCCAACTTCCCCAAATCTTTTCTGGCCCTTTCAAGCGCGGTTTTTTCTTCCGACGAAACCGCCTCCGCTTTCACATCCAGATATGTTGAACGAAGTTGTTGATTTAGCGAACACAAACGATCATTGAGCGCGTCAATGATTTCTGGATCCGTTTTGTCTTCCGCTTTCAATTGATCCACCGCGGCATCGGCTTCCAGCCAGCCGTCTACGAGCGCGTTCTGGCGCGCCAAAAGTTCGGCCGCCGACGCGTATTTCCGCTCTATTTCCGGAGTTATCACGCCGATGTCTTCGGGTGAAAGGGGTTGTTCTGTATTTCTGGGCATATTTAGGATGGTGGTATTGTACGGCAAAAGAGGCGGGAGGTCAAACAACAGAATTGTCAAAAAACGGTGTCTGCGACTGTGGTATTTCTATAAACAAAAAGTTGATTATTTTATCTTCTTCCTCGCCGCACCAGCCAAAAAATTCTGGCCGCTATCTGTGGATAAACGATATTGACAACCAATATATAATCAGGTAAAATACCTATGTATTTCTACCGAATTGCACCTCTTGACGGTTCGTCCTCAAGCGGTGTTTTTCTTTTTATATTCAAGTTTCGCCCTCAAGTTATCCATAAAACAAATCTTCTCCCGAGCTGCCTGCTTTAACAATCTGGAACAATTTTCTCGGTCCGGACTCAACACGATCTCCAATTTATTGCAATTATACAGATGCTGCACCAAATTTCTGAATGCCTAAATTTAAATTTTGGCTGTCAATAAACGCGTAATTGTTTTTCATAAACTTTAACCCGGCAATTGCCGACAAACGGCAGGCAACTTAAATTGATTCTGCAATCGTAGTCCTCAAATCCATTCTATTTTATCCGATTTTATCCCAAAAAGCAAATGCCTGACACAGCAAAAAACACGACCCTTTTGAAAGGCCGTGCCTATTGCTTCCGCCAGTGGGCGGACAAGTACTCTGCTTACAACTTACAACTTAAAACTTAAAACTCACTTCCTCTTCCCCTCCACAATCTCTTTCTCAATATTCTTCGGCACTTCGGCATAATGATCAAATTCCATAGTATAGCTGGCTCGGCCCTGGCTCAATGAACGAAGATCGGTGGCGTAGCCAAACATCTCTGATAGAGGAACAATGGCTTTGATAACTTTCAACTGACTCCTCTCGGTCATCTCCTGAATCTGAGCCCGCTTTGAACTCAAATTCCCGACCACATCTCCCATATACCCCTCAGGGGTGATTGCTTCCACTTTCATTATTGGCTCAAGCAGAACCGGGTTTGCTTTTTTTACCGCCGCTTGAAAAGCAATGCTTCCGGCCATCTTGAAAGCAATTTCGGATGAGTCTACTTCGTGATAACTGCCGTCAAAACAAGTAACCTTGACATCAACGATCGGATAACCCGCCACCACGCCTTTATCAACCGCTTCTCTAATTCCTTTTTGAATTGCCGGAATATACTCTCTGGGAATAATACCGCCTTTAATTTCGTCAACGAATTCAAACCCCGCGCCCCGTTCCATTGGCTCAATCTTAATCCAGCAGTGGCCGTATTGGCCGCGTCCGCCGGACTGTTTGATATACTTGCCCTCTGCCTCGGCCGGAACTCTGATTGTTTCTTTATAAGCCACCTGCGGGGCGCCAACTTTGGCATCTACTTTAAATTCTCGCTTCATCCTGTCAACGATAATCTCCAAATGCAATTCTCCCATGCCCGAAATAATAGTTTGCAAAGTCTCTTTGTCAGTGTGGATTTTGAAAGTAGGATCTTCTTCAGCTAGTTTTTGCATTGCCATGCCCATTTTTTCCTGATCTTGCTTGGTATTTGGCTCAATGGCAACTGAAATAACCGGCTCAGGAAAAACAATTTTTTCCAAAACAACCGGCCTGGATTCGGCGCACAAAGTATCGCCGGTCGTGGTGCCCTTGAGTCCGATAGCGGCCGCAATTTCACCTGAGTAAACCTCGGTCACGTCCTCGCGCGAATTGGCGTGCATCCGCACAATCCGTCCAATACGCTCGCGATTGCCGGTTGAAGTATTCAATACGTAGCTGCCGGCAGCAAGCACGCCGGAATAAACTCGAAAAAAAGTTAATTTTCCGACATAAGGATCAGACGCTATCTTGAAAGCCAGAGCAACAAACGGTTCTTCGTCGCTCGCTTTAACTTCAATCTTTTTTTCTTCATTATCAAAATCTGATGCCATAATCACCGGCAAGTCCAAAGGAGACGGCAGATAGGCGGCTACTGCGTCCAACATAGGCTGTACTCCAATATTCTGCAAAGCAGTGCCGCACAATACCGGATATATTTCATCTTTCAAAACCAGTTCCCGAATACCCGCTTTCATTTCTTCTACGCTCAACGGCTCTCCGCCTAAATATTTATTCATCAAAGTATCATTCGCTTCAGCCACTTTTTCCAAAAGTTCGCTTCGGTATTTCCGTACTTCTTCTTTCATGTTTTCAGGAATCTCTATCTCCACCACATTCATACCATGGTCCCCTTCAAACTTGTAAGCTTTTTCGGTAATGATATCTATCACACCGCTAAAAGTTGATTCCGCGCCGATCGGCAGTTGGATGGCGCGCGCCTGATCCGATAAACGTTCTTTGATGGAATTAAAGCTCATGTAAAAATCCGCGCCCATCTTGTCCATCTTGTTGATAAAACAAATCCGCGGCACACGATACTTGTCAGCTTGCCGCCAGACAGTCTCTGACTGCGGCTCCACGCCTTGGGAACCGTCAAACACCGCCACCGCTCCGTCCAAAACGCGCAATGACCTCTCTACTTCCACGGTAAAATCCACGTGACCAGGAGTGTCAATGATATTAACACGATAATTTTTCCAAAAACAAGTGGTAGCGGCGGAAGTAATGGTAATGCCGCGCTCTTTTTCTTGTTCCATCCAGTCCATTTCAGCCGCGCCCTCATGCACCTCGCCGATCTTATGTTTTTTACCGGTATAAAACAAAACACGCTCGGTAACAGTTGTCTTGCCGGCGTCAATATGCGCCATAATGCCGATGTTGCGGGTTTTTTCTAGGGAGTATTCTCTTCCCATAAAAATTCAATCTCAACGATAATAAACTTATCAACTTACCGATAACGGATAATCCTGATTTACGGATATTGTAACACTTGTCATCAGTAAATCAGGATTATCCGTTATCGGTAAGTAATTATTTTTTCTTATTGCTAAACCTCGCAAAATGCGCAAACGCCTTGTTGGCTTCTGCCATGCGATGGACATCTTCTCTTTTTTTGGCTGCGCCGCCAATACCCTCAATGGCGTCCAAAAGCTCTGCCGCCAGCCGTTCTTTCATAGATTTGCCTTTGCGGGTCTTTGCAGACGCAATAATCCAGCGGAAAGCCAGAGCATTCTGTCGCCTGGCTGGCACTGGCATTGGCACTTGGTAATTTGCTCCGCCGACACGGCGTGAACGAACCTCCAGTTGCGGCTTTATAACATTAAGCGCTTGCTCAAAAACATTCAGAGGCTCTTGTTTTTTCTTTTCTTTTAAAATATCAAACGCGCCATAAACAATTGATTGCGCGGTTGTCTTTTTTCCTCGTTCCATCAAAAAATTGATAAACTTTGACACAAGTTCGCTATTATATTTTGGATCCGGTAAAATTGTCCGTTTTGGCGCTTGTTTTCCTCTAGGCATACATTTCACGATTCATGATGCACGCAACACGACTCAATTGTCATTTTACATGCAACAAATTTTAAAAATTAAAATTACTATTATCAAACTTACGTCACAGCAACGAATCCGCCATCGCAATGCATCATGTTATGATTTAGATTTTTTCGCCCCATAAATTGACCTCCCGCCTTTCCTTCCCTCTACACCCTGTGTGTCATAAACACCGCGCACAATGTGATATCGAACGCCCGGCAAGTCTTTCACGCGCCCTCCGCGAATCAAAACAATTGAATGCTCTTGGAGATTGTGGCCCTCGCCTGGGATATAAGCCCACACTTCGTCGCCATTGGACAGGTGGACGCGCGCCACTTTGCGCAATGCCGAATTTGGTTTTCTAGGTGTCTTGGTTGTTACCTTTATACACACGCCGCGCTTGAACGGACTGCCGTGGCGCAGGCTTGTTTTCCGCCGATGCAGACTATCCCAAGTAAACTGCAAAGAAGGCGACTTTGATTTCGTCGTTTTTTTCTTGCGGCCATTGCGAATTAATTGATTCATTGTTGGCATAAACATTACATTACGGATTACGGATAATCCGGATTTACGGATACTAACTTATAGCCAGTTTTAGATACTTTTAATCTATATACAACATAATAGCCGAAATAATTACTGTTTTTTGTGCCGACAACTGTTTGATCCGTCCCATTGGCGGAGAATTTTGGCGGCAAAAAAAACAATAATTATTGAGGCGGCGATAAAGAACTGGCTACGAGTTCTACATCCTAATATTCTTGAATTAAAAATATGGCCGCTCGGGCCAGTATCATAAAAGAAACTTCCCGGCGTTACCTGTCTTGAATTGGTCAAGAAGGTATCTTCACCCCGACTTGATCGAGATTACTCCGCCCAAAATGCAAAATAATGTAGCGAGAGTATACAATAAACTTAAAAATCTGTCAAGCCCTTGTAAATTATGATTTGATTATTTTTGTCCTCCATATAATTAAAGCTGTTTTAAATTGATTATACCTAAAATGGCGTTCGGCGGCAGTCCCATCTAACGAAGATATTTCTGCACATTCCTATTATGCTCCTCAAGCGTCTTGGCATACTTCACTTCCCCGTCAAACGTAGTCGCAAAATACCAATAACCGTTTTTTTCAGGATAAATAGCGGCCATGATTGATTCTAAAGATGGATTGGAAATCGGACTCGGCGGCAAACCGGGGTATCGATATGTATTCCAGGCAGAGAGTGAATCGCGGTCTTCTTTGGTGGTAAAAACATCACCGATTTTTCCTGCCGCGTAGTGAACGGTCGAATCTGCCTGCAAGGCCCAATTCAGATCATACCGCCGCCAAAAAATATCCGCCGCCTTCTTTTTGTCTTCCGCGCCTCTCACTTCCCGTTCCACAATGCTGGCTATCGTCATCACCTCATGCACATTCCGTTCTGCTTTTTTTATGTCCTCATACATCCGAACAGTAAATTGTTTATCGCGCTCATTGATTAATTTGTCAATAATATCTTTGATTGTCGCGTCATTGTATATGCGATAAGTATCCGGCGCCAAATAGCCTTCCAAGCTCACAAACCGCGGCTTGTCTCGCAACACAGAAACATTATTATATATTTCTGTAGGCTTCCCAATATCATTGGCAATTTTATAATTCACCGCTGGCCAACCAACCAACTCGGTGATTTCTTCTGCTGGCGCGATTCCTTCTCTTTCAAGATACTGCGCAATATCGCGAATCGTCCAACCGGGAATAATCGTAATCGTTCTTTCCGAAAGTCCGGGGCTTGCCAGCGCCTCGGCCGCCCGCGCGATAGTAATTGGCCTTTTTACTTCAAACTTTCCCGCTTTAACCGCCTTGTCCAAACTTTTCCAAACCAGATATTTTTTAAATAACCGCGCGCTCCGTATTACTTGTTCTTGTTCCAAACGTTCAGCCAATGCCGCGACAGTTTCTCCTTTTTTTATTTCAAATTGCACAGCATCAATATCTTGCGCTTCCGCAGTATAAATTTCCGAAATGACAAACCAACCGCCCGCCGCGGCACACAGTATTAATATCAAGCTAATAATTTTGTATAAAGACATAAGTTTATCACGATACATGATGCGCGCAATTCACGATGCATAATGCACGCAGCACGACTCATGATACACACAGCGCGACTCAATCCAAACAATTTGTCATGAGTCATGTTGCGTGCATTATGCATCGTGTTAGGCATCATGATGCAAACACCCGCCAATTCTCTCTTGCCCAAGTCAGACGATCGGGCACGCCCACATCAACCCATGGGCGGTCTGATTCATAAACATGCAAATCTTTCATCTTGGGAAAAACATCATATTCAACGCTAAACGCGTCTGCCGATGGAAAATATTTTTTTATTCCCGGATTAAACAAATACAGGCCGCCATTGATATATCCGGGCATAACCAACCCTTCTTTTTCTTTAAATTTTTTCAAACGCCGTTCAGCTCCGTACTCCAAAACGCCGTAAGTGGAAGCGTCCTCAACGCGCTGGGCAAGAATGATTCCATCACTGTCTGGCTTCAGCTCTTTAGCCATTGAACCAAAATCAATGCTATACAAAATATCACCATTCAAAACCCAAGTCGGTTCGTCCGATTCTGTCAAATATTCCATGCCGTGTTTTATCGCTCCGCCAGTTCCCAAACGCTTATCTTCAATCGCATAAATCAATTTCATACTATCGCGCTCTGCTCCAATAGTATCGTAAAGAACATGCGCCAAATGCCCCGCGGCCAAAACTACTTCAGGTACGCCGACAGATTTTAATCTTTCCAACTGCCAATCCAAAATAGTCTTGCCGCCAATCTCTAGCAAAATTTTCGGCGCCTCTTTTGTTATCTCTCCCAGGCGAGTGGAAAGCCCGCCGCATAGGATGATTGCGTTCATATGGATACTTTAACGTTTTTTATTGCTCTCACCAACTGATATAATTTATAACCTGCCTTTTTGAATACCACATCCACCGCCTTCGGATATTCTTTGACAAATCCGCCAAATCCGGCCTTAAACCGCGTTACCCCGATCCACTGATGGTCCGCCCGCCAGCACAAACCGTGAAAACACGTTTCGGGCTGTTTGCCTCCGTCCCCCGGCCTCTGACATTTTATTGAAGGTGAAATCCCCCAAAAGTCATAATATTTACAACTCAAACTCTTTGCCAGCTTCATCCCCTCCCATTGCAGCAAATACGGCGCCATTAAATTCCGATGCGCGTTGGCCGAAGCGCCATGCAAATAAGTGAAAGTATCTCCGAAATAAACGCAGATATTTGAAGCAATTGGCTTATTCTCCAAATAAGCAGTCAATTGAAACACATTTGGCAATTCCAACATTTTTTGATAATACATTTTATCATGGCTTCTGAATCCGTCCCGTTTTTTTGTTTCTTCATTCAATTGCCAAAATACCGCGCTATCTTTTTCTTTTTTAACCGCAACGGCTTTTTTCTCGGCTAGGCGAATATTGTAGCGAGTTTTGGGATGCATCTCCTGAAGTATTTTCTCTTCGGGAGAGGAAATATCTATTACCAGCGTTGTCTGTGGTTGGCGGTTTTGAGCTGGAGAAATTAGAAACTTGAAACTCGAAATTGGAGATGACGGTTCTAGTCTCATAAACGTAAAATCCTTTTCTCTTAGGTATCTAAGCGCCTCCAGTTTCCAGTTTCCAGTTTCTAATTTCAGATTCTTAAAATCTGCTCTTGGTACGTATAAATATTTAAAGCCGAAAGGCAGCTTATGCGCGAACCCTTGAAATTGAGCTTTTACCAAACCATCCTCAACAACTTGCAGTCTTAGCGCCTCTTTACCGGCGTTATTTTGGAACTCCCCCCATTCCCAAGACTGCAAAAATTCGGCTCCATTCTGCTTCAAAAACCAATTATTCCAGCTTTCTTTATTTTTGCCAATTTTAATTTCCATAAAAAGAATGATTTTTTTATTTCAAAATTCACCCAATTCATCGCTCGCACGCAAATATTGTAGCTAATTTTAGATAAATTTGCAATTTTTTCCGCTTTATAGAACTCACATTCCAAAATCGGACTGAAAAGCCAGACACAACCGATAATCATTTCTGCCGCGAGGACTGTCTGAGTGAGAATACACGAGTTCCACAGCAAAGAAATGATTAGCGGTTGTGCGGCCAGTCCAATTTTGGAATGTGAGTTCTATAGCTCTTGATTTTTTATCGCCCATACACTATAATAACGCGCAGTTTCTTAAAACCTGCCAAATTCCCTAATTAACATTTAGAATTTTGGCTGTCTAATTTATTTGCTGCAGGAGGCCTGTCTGCCGTCTTCGGCGCAAGGTTAATCCTTTGGCTTAAAATTGAAATATGGGCACCCCAACACAGCGCACCACAAAATCAAGAACAAACTTACGCCGCTCGCAACACGCGCTAAAAAGAAAACAAGCGGCATCTTGCGAAAAATGCGGCGCAACAAGACATCCGCACAAAGCCTGCCGAAAGTGCGGCGCCTACCGCGGCCGCCAGGTTATTAAATAAACACACTTTCATCCGTCAAATTCGCGGCAATCCGCCAAACCGATTCGTGATAATTCGTGTTAAAGATTCATATTTCTATGTCCAATCGCCATTTAGCTCGTTCAATTGTCATGCAGGTTCTTTATCAATGGGATTTTAAGAATAAACCAACAGCCGCTCTGCCCGCGATCATTGATCAGACACTCAATGAATTTGGCGCTGGACTGATTGAAAATAAAGAATATATTACCAATACGGTAAATGCTGTAATTGACCACATAGAAGAAATTGACAAAATAATAAGTAAATACGCGCCAAAGTGGCCAATTGGCCAAATCTCATTAGTAGATAGAAATATCTTGCGCATAGGCATATTTGAAATGAAATTCAATAACGAAATTCCCGCGAAAGTCGCTATCAACGAAGCCATTGAGATCGCGAAAACCTATGGCGGTTCGTCGTCGGGAAGATTTGTGAATGGCATCCTCGGCGCTATTTATAATGATCTTAAAAAACCCGTAGCCCGAAACCCGTAGCCCGCTATCTACGGGCGGTTACGGGATTCAGGTTACGAATTGCGTGAAACTAAATCAACCTGTTCTCGCTTTTCATCACATGACGCGCCAGTCGCTTGATGAAAGATGGGAACTAATAACCCATCAAATATGGCAATTGAATCTTACGCGAAAAAAAAGTTTTCTCAGCTGGAAAAAAAAATCGGGATTAAATTCAACAATTCAGATCTGCTGGTCCAAGCATTTGTGCACCGATCCTACTTAAACGAAAACCGGGATTTCCCGCTGGCGCAAAATGAGCGGCTGGAATTCTTGGGCGATGCGGTGCTGGAACTTATTGTGACAGAATTTCTAATAGAGAACTATCTGAACCCCGAAGGGGAGCTTACCAACTGGAGAGCCGCGCTCGTAAACGCAAAAATGTGCGCGCAGGTGGCCAATGAAATTGGATTGGATTCGTACTTATTTCTAAGCCGCGGCGAATCAAAAGACGCGGACACAAAAGCGCGCGATTACATACTAGCCAATGCGCTAGAGGCGCTAGTTGGGGCGATTTATGTGGACCAAGGTTATGACATTTCAAGACAATTCATCGCGCGCTGGGTTATCAGCAAATTACCAGAGGTTTTGGAACTGGGACTCTGGATGGACCCAAAATCTCGTTTCCAAGAATCTTCGCAAGAAATTCTTGGCATTACTCCGACCTACCGCGTGCTGGAAGAAGATGGGCCTGATCATGAAAAAATATTTGTCGTTGGTATTTATTTGGACAAAGAAAAAATCGCTGTTGGCAAGGGCGGAAGCAAGCAAGAAGCGCAAGTAGAAGCGGCAGAGAAAGGATTGAAAAAGAAAGGATGGAAAGGTCCGAAGGTGGAAATAATGCACCGGAAAAAGGGAGATCCGATTGGATAAGATAATTTCAGATTTCAGATTTATGATTTCAGATTGATACCGACAATCTAAAAGTCCTTTTTGAAATTCCGGTGAATTACGAAACTCAACTCTATATAACGCGCTGCTAGCTCAATTGGTTAGAGCAGATCCCTCTTAAGGATAAGGTTCTGGGTTCGATTCCCAGGCGGCGCACTTGTACGCACGATGCATGACACACACAGCACGACACAGGTGATATGATGCGTTGTGATACGTGAATCGTGCATCGTGATAATGCGTCATGTTGCGTGCATCATGCATCATGTTTAAGGCCCTTGTAGTTCAATGGATAGAACACCAGGCTTCGAACCTGGAGATGCGGGTTCGATTCCTGCCGAGGGCACCAATATCAAACTTTCCGATTTTTGCCCGACCGATTCGGCCGCGCGAAGCGCGGAAAGGTATGGAAACACTGGCTCGCCGCGCACAGCGCGGCTCGCCAAGCGGAGGTTCGAGCCAAAGATTTCTTTGGCAGCAACCTTTTTCGCTAAAAGGTTGCTATCCCTTGCGATTTTGACGAGGGTTAAAGCGACTTTTATCCAGTTTTGGAACGGTTCGAGCCAATCATTCTGCTTTTGTTCAATCCGCGCTACTTTCTCGTCCAGCGACTTCTTTTCCAAAAGAAGTTTTGTTTTTTGCTCACGATAGATTTCTCTTTCAATATCCTGCTCTAAATAGCCGTCAAGAAGTCGCTGGAGTTTTGTATTGATAGCGCGGATTTTGTTTTGGGCTTCTTGAACAAAAGCAGAAACGGATTGGGCGGATACCGCTTTGTCTTTTTCTGCCATTGTTAAAAGTTTGTCCGCCCAATCCTGACGCAAAGAAACTTTTTGAATGAGAGATGATAACTGCCGATCCAATTCTTCCTCGCGGATATACGGCTGACTACATTTTATTTTCTTTTTTGAGCAACGATAATAAATATGTCCTTTTTGTTTTTCGGCAGTTATCATCATTCCACATTCGGCGCACTCAATAAGTCCGCAAAATGCTTGTGGTTCGTTCTTTTGTTTATGCCTTGGTTTGCCCCGTTGTTTCAAAATCTCTTGCGCCGAATCAAAAAGTTTCTTTGTGATGATTGGCTCGTACTTTCCTTCGTGAAGTTCACCACCATATTTGAATAGTCCAGTATAAAATGGGTTTGAAAGGATAAAAGTCGCCCTCGTCTTGTGGATTCTCTTTCCGCCGCGGGAAAATATCCCGCGTTGCGCCAAAAAGTCCGAGACATCTTCCAGTCGAGCGTTGCCGGTAGCGTAAAATTCAAAAGTGGCTTTGATAATTTTCGCTTTCTTTCTATCCACCACGATTGTCTTGGTGCGAACATCGTTGATATAGCCAATCGGCGCAACGCTCGGATATTCGCCTCGTCTGACTTTTTGGCGCAAACCACGCTTCGTGTTTTCGGAAAGAGAATCCACATAGTATTTGCTTTGCCCAAAAGCGATATTCAACATAAATTTTCCTTGCGGCGTTGGTTCAAACCAAAATTGAGGAAACTTCAACGCCGCAATACGCCCGCAATCAACGAGATAAATAATCTGTCCGCCGTCCACAGAATTGCGCGCCAATCTGTCGGGGTGCCACGCCAAAATTCCGTCCGCCCCGCTTTTTTCAATACGCTTTATCATTTCGCCAAAAATAGGGCGGCCGGGAATTTTGGCAGATTGTTTTTCAATAAATGTCTCAACGACATTAAGATTGTTTTGTTTGGCAAAGGCGCGCAATTCTGTGATCTGCGCTTCAATACTCAAAACTTGTTTATCCTCAACATCGGTGGATTTGCGGGCGTATAGAAAAAATTTATTCATAGTTTTATTGGGCAAAGTAAATACTTAAAATCGCAAGGGATTTCGAACCTGCGCTTGGCGAGCCGCGCTGTGCGCGGCGAGCCAGTGTTTCCATACCTTTCCGCGCTTCGCGCGGCCGAATCGGTCGGGCAAAAATCGGAAAGTTTGATATTGGTGGAATTATACAACTCTGCTCGAACATTTTTTGACGGGAACTCCTGACTGATTGCCGCGCTTCGCGCGGCTGAAACGAATCCTGACGCTCGGGCGGGCAAAAAGGAAGGGGGTTGGGGGGAAGG
>JBAZZL010000019.1:0-21159 GCA_041658785.1 Patescibacteria group bacterium | reverse complement strand
TTCGGCTGGCAAATCAGCAAAAGGGTCAAATTTCTCCGCCGATTGGCGGATCAATTTGACACTCCACCTATTGTACAAGTGTGGCGTTAGATTCTGGAGCCAAACTCTCAATTTCTTCGTTTTTAACCATTTTCTTTACCTGCAATTCTATCCCAAAAACCCTCTCAAATCCGCCGCTTGCGCAACAGCGTTGCTCAAATCGCGGCGATCCATCGCTTTAATGGATGAAATAATTTCATCAGTTAAACACCGATGCCCGCTCTCCACCGCGGCATCAGGCAAAATTCTTTTCACGGCTGACAAAACTTCCGGCGGCAAAAATGGCGATTCAGGATTGGCAAACATATAAGCGTCGCTCAAATCTTTTTCTACGCTAGGATAAATGCTTTTAACAAAAGAAATATCATCGTCTGATAAAGCGTTCAAACCCAAAAGCTCCGGCGGCGCGCCCAAAGAATACATGGCCGCGGTGAATGTTATCGCCCTCGGCAGTGTTACTTCGTCCATACTGCGCGAATAGCCAAATAAACCGATATGCAGTTTGCGTTTCCTTCTCTTTGGCACCTGCGCGGCCATCTCATTAATCACTGGGGCAAGTTTTTTCACCTGCCTGATATATTCGGCCGAATACTTTTCTAACAGAGTAAGCGCGCGCTCTTCATCTACCGGCACCGGAGTCAGATCTCTGCTTTCTCTAAGCTTCTTTATCGCTGATTGCACCATTTCTGGCGGATTATCAAATTTAAATGATGATTGAATGGTAAAAGTATGGATGCTGGGATAACCTTTGATAATATTATCCACATTTTGCGGCCGCAAATTGCCGCGAAAAGGAGCAGAGCCAGCGCCTAAAATCGGATAAATCGGTATACCCAGCTCTTCTTTTAATTTATAAAGCCTCTGGGCGGCTATTTTTACCAAAAGCACCGCGCCTAAGTGGCCGTAATTGACCGCTGGATCGGAACGGGCCAAAAACACTCGTTGATATTCCACTTTTTTATCGCTCAAATATTCTTTCAAAATAGCGGCTCCGGCGAGCATATGTGTCTTGTCTTCAAACAAAGGAATTACATTGACCGCTTGTGGCTTAAAATCGCCAATCCACTCGCCAATTGTCATGCCATCATCGCTTAACTTTTTGTCCTGCTTGCCGGCGACAAAATCTTTATAATAATGATAAATCCGATTGATCGCTTTGGCGTTCGTGGCCATGGGAAGAATTACCTCAAAAATCGGCGTAATATCTTCGCCATAAAACAGCCTTGCCGCGTCATACGAACGCGGGATATTTTCCAGTGTTTCTAAAAGAATTTTGGCCTCGCCCCTCTCCACGTCCGGATTAGGCACACGGTAAGTTAGAAATACGTCGCGGCCCAGTTTTTTTTGCCTAAAAAACGGCTCATTTTTGGTGAGCAGTTTTTTGACCACAAAATTATCCACTTCTTTCCCTTCAAAATCCCACATCTGTTCATCACAGCCAAGATGGGAAAAAGCGTAAAACGCCTCCTGAATTTCGTCCTCTCCGCCGATTAAACTGTTTTCAACAAAAAACGGCTGATGGACATTGTCAGGATGCTGGGTGGACATGCATTTGGGGACTTGGATCATATTCTCAAACTCGCTTTAAATTCTTTTTCCAATAATTTTTCCACTTTAGAATGCACCTTATCAACCTCGCCCGCTTCCAGCGTCCGATCTCCCGCCTGATAAACAACATGATACGCCATGCTCTTTTTTCCGGCCGGAATGTTTTTTCCTTCAAACACGTCAAACAATTCCACTTCAATAATTAACGGATCCGCTTTTTTAATCGCGGCAACGACCGCGGTATGCTCCACGTTGCGGAGAACCGTGAACGCGATGTCACGCGTAACTGCCGGATACGGGGAACCCGGTTTATAACCGCTCTTTTGCGTAAATAATTCCAAAAGTTTATTCAAATTAACCGTCCCCGCTGCCGCGCGAATTTCCAATCCCAAATTTTTTTGATTAACCGGATGAATTTCACCTATCATACCGATCACATGATTATTGACCACTAAAACTGCTTGTCTGTCTGGATGCAGATAAGTCGCGGTATCATTCCGCTTTTCTAAGCTTGCGTAATTATTCATACGTGACACGATAGTAAAAAAATAAAGAGGCTGCCGCCGAATAATATTTTTTATCACTCCACCAAATTACCATCCACATCCACCGGCAAATATTTTCCTTCCGCTATGAAATGCTTCGTGAACTTAATTATTTCTAATACGCGCTTCGTATCCGCTCGGTGATTTTTTTCAGCCCTTTCTCGGCCAGTTCAAACGGGCGAGGCACCAATTCAAATGATCCATACGCTGTGCGCGCGAGCGTGTGAAGATTGGCGTCATCCTCGCGGCCAATCAAAAACATATTCGTGGCAACTCCCGCCGCTTCCAGCCGCTCTCGCGCCAGCGCCACGGCTGTCGCATCGTCCGATCCGCCGTCGGCGACAGACAACACAAACCGCCGCATCTTCCATCCGCCTTTTTTCAGCCGCGGATTCTTTTTAATATCTGCTTGTTCACGCGTGGCCGATTGCGCTATCTCGCTTTCAATGAGCGCGAGCGCCTGATGATCCGGCGTACTTCCACCCGCGCCGCTGTCCAAGGCGTCATACAAAGCGATCTGTTCTTTTATCCCCCACGCGTCAGTCGCAGGCAAGACAATCTTTATTTCTGCGCCAAATGCCGCGACGCATACGCGTACCGGCATCGGCGATTTGATATACCGATTTTTTATTCTCGCTTCACGCGCCGCGCTCATACATGACTGCACGCACAAAAATACCATGTCGCGCAAGGCCTCGCTTTTCTTCACTCCGTCAATCGTATCGTTCATACTGCCCGACATATCAGCGGCAATATAGACCTCGTATCCGCCAAAAAGCATTTCTCTCTTTTTCTTTATCTCTTCGCGCTTGCCCATTTCCGGATCGGTTTCACCTGCCGAAACCGCGAGCATTCCTGGAACCAACTCATCCTCATCAATTTCATCCGCTTCGGACAGACGCAGGGGTGTTTTTTCGGTTAGGTGTTCACGCAAATTTTTGCGCACCACGGACTCCCACAATTTCCGCGCCTGTTTGAGAACGTCGGCGTACTTATTCTTGAGCAAATTAATTTTTTCCAAAATTCGTTCAACTTTTTTCCGATGCTCCGGATTGTCCGGATCAAGCCCGGCCTCGCGGCACTGGTTGGCTACCGGGTCGCTTGCCTGTTCGCGCTTCTTTGCCTCTTTCATCTTCTTTTCAAGCTCTTCCTCGCTCATAAGTTCTGCCTCCTGTTCGCCATAATCGCCCTCGCCCAGGTCTTCATCTTGCTCCTCTTCATCCACATTCGGGTCGCCCTTTGGCGTGGCATCCTTGCGCGGCCAGGCGCCGATCTTGACCCAGGTGTGATCATCCGGGTCAAACACCTCTATCCACGCATGGCCGTTTCCCTCATGGAGTACTGCCTCTCCTCGATCATTCTTCTCGCACACGCTATGCCCGCTGATAAAACACGCCTGAAACCCAACGGATTGCAGGACGCGAGCCGCTAAGGTATTGGCCTCGTCGCATTTCGCTTTTTTGTGCTCCCAAATTTTTAAAAAGTACGCCGAGGGATCTGCCTTGTATATGGCCTCCCACTCGGGACTTTTATCGTATTCCAGATAATTACGAATGTGCGAGACAATGCGGCTGGCTTTGGCAGTGCGCGGTATTCTGCTTGCCATCACTTCTCGCGCGTATACTGTAAGATCATCCGGAAAAATGTCGGCCACCGGAGACGGTTCATTCTCGGGAATTTTTTGAGCCGGAAACCCTTCTGCCGGGGCAATCTGGAGAGTAAAGATATGCGTGCCGTCACCCTCGGCATGCATTACGGTCTCGCCTCTCTCTGTTATGGCAAAAGAGACGCCAGAGGGTGGCGTATCCGACAACCACTGGACGTTGCCGATATCCACACCCCAGCCATACGGCAGTTCAAGCAGGCGCGACTGCCCGCCGGCAATAGACGATGTGTATACGCGCTTTTTTTCTGCGTCAAGTTTTAACAATGGATACGGGAGCATCTCTCTTTGGCTCTGCGACCATTTGAGCGTGCCGGTATCAAAGACATCGTATACTGTCCCGCGATAATACCCGCCATAATATGGATAAACAAGCGCCTCAGGCGCAACCGGTTCTCCCTCGCTCTCTTCAAAAGGCGAGCGGTGAGGAGTATAACTCTCCTGCGGCGGCGCCGGCGCCATTTCCCCGATAGGCGCAGGCGCATGTTCAAGCGAACGCGCGTCTTCATCTATACACCACTGCAACCGCGGAAGCACTTTGGCCTCTACATAGTTTGTCTTGACAGCAAAATCAATACCAGTATGCGCCAGCGCGGCAAAAACATTGACCATCGCGCCATCGGGAAGCGAGACGCGCGACAAATCCGCCAGAAACCGTCTCACCGAAGGTGTGGCGATAAGCGTGTCAATGTCTTGGCTCGAATCGGACAGAAGCGCGCCAAAGCCATGTAAAAATTCGCTTATCAGCGGGGTATGGCTCTTGTCTATTTTGGGAGGCAATCCCTGCATCGCGCCTTCAACAAGCGCGCGGATATCGCGCGGGACCTTTTGCTTCCATTCTCGGTATGCTGTCAGCTGTTCCGTGGTGCGAAGGATGTAACTCGGCGCGCTTTCACGCGTTGTTGCCGACTCTCTTATTTCGCCCTCTGGCATAAAATTATTTGTGAATTACGAAACTATTTCTTTATAAAAAAATAGCTTGCGCGAGAGCACGAGACGAACCGCGATGTTGTCATTGGCATTGTCGCGAGGATTGTTGTTCACGTTCGCCGCGCCGCCGTTGTCGGTGTTGCCGCCGATGAGACCATAGCGATGGCCGTCGTCGCGCTCTTCTGTTTGCATGGCCAAACGCATCACCGGAACACGACTCAACCATTTTTTATTTATCAGCGCAGTGTCATGTCCCTGTCATTCTTCGCCACGCAAACCGCAATCTCAAAAACACATATTCGCCCAAGCGCCCGCGCCGGGGAAACCGACGCATCTCGCCGGAGCAAAAACGCGGGTTGGCGGCGGCAGAGCAGTAAAACCGCCATGCCGTTCTGTAGCCAAACCGATATTATCGTATCACATCTCTCGCCAGAGCGCCACCGCCTGTAACAGATCGCAATCTATCGTTTTCCTCGCTGTCCCCGCAAGTAATCCGTGATAACTCGCAATGCTTTTGATAGCAGTCTCCGCACTGCCGTACTGTCCGAGCGCATCTCTCACCCGACGCATCATTCTTCGGCGCGTCGCCGGGCGTAGCGCCTCGTGACCCGGTAGTATCACGTGCCCCAGCCAGTCCACGCCCCAGGTGCTTTTGCGGATAACAACCTTTTTCGGATGCAAAAAAAGGCGAAGCGTTTGAGACAAAAAAATTTCCAGCTTTTCACAAACGCGTTTCACCTCGTCCAAACTGTGGCAGAGCACGAGCATATCGTCCGCATACCGATAGTACCACCGAAGTTTTAATTCATGCTTTGCGTGCCAGTCCAGCTCGTGCATATACACATTCGCAAATAGTTGAGAGGTGAGATTGCCAATGGGCAGTCCTATCCCAGAGCTTGTTTCAAAACTGTCTATCACCCGCGAGAGCATCAGACGGAGAGGCGCGTCTTTGAGATGTAAAAACAAAAGCCGCTCTAGAATACCATGATCAACACTATCAAAAAATTTTCGTATATCACACTTCAGCGCAATGCATTCCCGTGACCAATCCTGCGTCGCCTCTCGGAGCCCCCTGCGAACGCGTTCAAGAGAACGGTGCTGGCCAAATCCCGGGCGGCAAGAAAATGAGCAATCAAGCCAGCGTGGATGAAAGACCGTGAGGAGCGCGTTGTAAAGAAGGCGGTGAACCACCCGGTCGCGTACGGTTGCCTTATGAATCATCCGGCGTTTTGGGTCGTGAACAAAAAATTTTTCATATCCGCCATGCCTATACTCTTCGGAAACAAGATCGGTGTGCAACCTCCACAACTCATCTTCAAGATGCGACTCAAACACAAGCACATCTTCCCTTTTTTTCTTGCCTTTGCTAAAATCTCTCCACGCGCGATAGAGATTTTTTATCACGCATATATCCGCCCACCGTGGCATTCTTTCTATGACACAATCTTCATTGATATCGTCTCTCCACAATTCATCCATTGAATCCCCCCCCCCAGCCCTGTCAAAAAACAGCGCCTCGTCGCTTTCCCCTCTCCCACTTCTCCACGAGCTCGGTCGCTTGTATATCGCGTTGCACAATATCATACGAGATTTTGAAAAGCTTGAGCGCTATACGCTCGGCGTAACGATAGAAAAAACCGTACTTGACTGCATCACCGCGTGCCACGCAGCCACAACGCTCCGTGAGCCAAAAGAAAAATATGAAAAAATTAACGCCGCATCTTCTCTATTTGACACAGTCAAACTCCTTGTTCGCATCGGCATTGAAATCCACCAGATAGAAGAGCGGCAGTTTGTCAACCTTATTCCTCGTTTTGGAAAGATCGGCAGGATGCTTGGCGGATGGATGCGCGTGACCGCGAAACCAACCCAAAATCAAAACCAATCCTAACACCAATTCCAATTCCCAAATCCAATCCTATTTTTGAGACTTGCGCGAGAGCACGAGACGAACCGCGATGCGGACATCGGCACTGTCGCGAGGATAGTAGTACACGAACGCCGCGCCGCCGTTGTCGGTGTTGCCGCCGATGAGACCAGAGCGATGGCCGACGTCGCGCTGATAATAATCGTCAAACCATGTCCAGAGATTTTTTTCCCCATATCCTTTATCATTTGCAGAACGCGCGTATTCGTCATACCGCAGCAGGCGAAGTTCGTATTGCTCTATACTTGGATCATTGGCTTTCACTCCCAAAAGCTTCGCGACAATTTCTTTTGCCTTGACTGATTGAACGCGCGCATCATGATCTTGCCAAAGCGCGGCGTTGAGATCATCGCGGGAGATATCGGTGAGGGTGTCATTGCTCATCAATTCTTTAAGGAGCTTGACCGAGGGATGCTGGTGCGCCTTTTCCCGGTCCGCGGGATTATCACAATCAAACTCGGGCCAGTCCATGACGAGAAGAAAGCCACTTTCGCCAAAGCGTGGAGGGGCAAAAACGCCTAGAACTGATGCCTCATTGTTATTTATAGTACTCACAATTTGTTTATTCCACAGCGCCTCAAAATACCATGGGGATTTTTTTGGAATGTCCGGGAGATCTCCGCAGTGAGCAACCCAGAAACGCTTTACCTTTTCCAAATCAACGACGGTTACATCAATGGTTTTTTTGTTGTCTTTTGGATCGGGTCGTTGTTCCACTTTGCTAAATCCTGGGTCTTGGCAAGACAAAGCATTCACGAGCTCCTGCGCTTTGGTATGGCCTTTGATATCAAGCTGCTCCATGCCATATTCCTTTGCTTTTGCTTTGTCATATTCAAACGGCTTGCCATGCTCCGGGATAAGCAGTTCGTATAGCTGTGGAATATCTATAACGCTCGTCGTACGCACTTTTCCGGAATCATCCTGTAAAACCGCTATCCCCTCTTTGGTTGACTGGCTCTCCGCATCATACAAAAGTCCCATGAGCGTGGTATTTTCAAGCGAGGCGCTGGCGGGCGCGTCTGGTTTAGGCGAGAATCGCGTTCCCGGAGCAAAACCGACGGCGCTTTTCTTCACATAGTGAAGCTCCTTGCCGTCTTGGTTAAAGAGATCATACACCTCAAACTTCGGCGGCGGTGCCTCGGTCGTCTCTTTGTTGCGCGGCACTGACGGGTCCAGATAACCAACCTCTTTGGGGGTCATACTGCGAAAAGGCGATTTGTTGTCATACATCTCATCTGGCTCATACAATGCAATATTAAAATACTGAAGATAGCTCAACACCACAACTCTATCTTCCTCGGCACAATTGGCAGCGATGTATGCCTGAAGCTTTTCCACCATATACCACCCGATATGTTTGTTTTGCATGGCAGAGAGATCTCGTTTGTAGCTATCAAGCCACGTGATGACGACGCCCGGATCCAAAATAAATTTTTGCAGATGAAAATCCTCTTTGTTCGCGGGATTGAGCCGCGTGAGCGCGGTCTCTTGTCCGGAAAAGGCGCGGTTGAGTTCATTCCACAGATTGGCAAAACGCCAGAGAAATCCGCCCGCCGCGGGATCAATATTGAGCGCGTACTCGCCGGTGGCGCGATCAAGCGTCCAGTCGGGCGCGGTCTCTGCCTCTGTAACAGCCGTAAGCCGACCGGTATCGGCGTCTAAAAGCGCCGCGAGAATAATATGGTAGAGTTCGGGATTATCAGTGGTTTGCTCCAGATAGCCGACATTGATAACATTGCCGGCAAACTCGCGCGCGGTCTCAATGCCGGTCTCCTCGCGCTCATAGCGTTCGCCGGGCGGATTGCCGGCTGCCAGATAGAGAAACCCGGAGCGTATTTCTTCCACGAGCGTGGTGCCGGGAATGGCGACTTTGCGCCCCGGACGCAATCCGGCGACAAATTTCAAAATCTCCCGTTGAACGCTCGTGGGGCGGGTGTTGAACTCATCGTCAAAAAATACGCCGGGCGTGGACGAGGGCGTTGTCTCGCGGCTATTCCGCTTGCCTGTCATGGCGCGGAGCAAAGGACCGTATTCATAATACTGGCCATCTTTGTCCGAGCGCAAATGCCCGAGCAGGCGCGAGAACGCGTCCTTTTCACCGCCAACGCTTCGCTCGGCATCATGCCCCGAGACCTCGGAGGCAAGGGCGAACGCCAGACCGGTCTTGCCCGTGCCGGTCTCGCCCATCAGCATGGCGATGGGACGGCTCGTGAGCGCGCCCGTCATGATGTCGTAAAAAAGCTTTTGGCGGCTTTTGGTCCAGATAAAGCCGTTCTCTCGCAGTTGACGCGCGTAGTCGCGAATGGTGTCATAGGCAATGCGCGCGCCGACATCCGGATTCTCCTGTTTGAAATCATTGATTTTTTTCTCAATGCCACTGGTCTCGGATTCCAGCAAATCGCGGTCAGCCAAGTCCAAAAAATCTGCCTCGCCCTTGGTCTTGAAAAGTTTCACAAACACCGCGTTCAGTTCGCGCTGTTTGCTCTCTAACTCTTTCGCGAGCGCCCGATATTCTTTATAGGTGCCATTCAACTCTTTTTCTTCGCTGTGGTGGCGGGTAAAGCCCTGTTTAAGATCATCGCTCGCCCGCGCGCAGAGCGTACGATAAAGCGCCAAACGCTCGGCAAAGCGTCTATCGCTCTCGGCTAACGCGACAACTTCTTTCTCAGTCTTGTCCTCCGTCTCGCGGATAATGCTCTCGCGCACGCGCCACCCGTACTCGGCCAGGCGCGCCGTATCGCCTGCCATGCGCTCGGCAACGCGCGCGGCATAAGACAAAGCCGTGTTGGGCAAGGCGATCGTTTCAACATCAAAAACATCTCCGTTGGAAAGCCGCACATCGGCAAAGGCGGGCTTTAATGTATCTCTTTTCAGCCGCACCTTGCGGCGGCGGTCAGTGGAAATCGGATCAACTGCCGCGCCCATTTCTGCGGGTTTAAAAATCTCTCCTTGGAGTATTTTTGACATACAAATAGTATTATGAGGCTGGTGAAGTATTTTTACCAAAGTAAAATTTTCTTGTCAAATAATTCCATTTATAAAACGCTCATTATCTCAATTTTATCTCTATTTATCTCAATCTTATCTCAATTTATTTTCTCAAACCCGCGCCAAACTTCTCCCCTAACATTTTCTCAACCTTAACGTGTACAGCATCTACGTCTCTCGCCGCCAGCGTTCGATCCCCCGCCTGATACACAATATGATACGCCAGGCTCTTTTTGCCGGCCGGAATGTTTTTTCCTTCAAACACGTCAAACAATTCCACTTCAATAATTAACGGATCCGCTTTTTTAATCGCGGCAACGGCGGCAGCGTGTTCAATATCGCGAGGAACCACAAACGCAATGTCGCGCGTAACCGCCGGATACGGCGAACCCGGTTTATACCCGCTCTTTTGTGCAAATAATTCCAAAAGTTTATTCAAATTAACCGTCCCCGCTGCCGCGCGAATTTCCAATCCCAAATTTTTTTGATTAACCGGATGAATTTCACCTATCATACCGATCACATGATCACTGATCACTAATGTGGCTTGCCGGCCCGGGTGCAGATGAGTCGCAATATCATTCCGCTTTTCTAATTTAACCTCATAACCCAACCGCTCCAACGCTCCGGTTAAACTGTGAGACACTGCGTAAAACGGATTATCATCGCCTTTACCGGCGTAAACCAACCCCAGCATGGAATCCTGCCGCGGCAAAAGCTCGCTGCCGTTTTTATCGGTCCGATCGCCCGGCTCTTCTGTCAAAAATACCTTGCCGATTTCAAACAACCGCGCTTCATCAAACCGATGCAGATTATTTTCCAAATTTTCCAAAAGACCCGGCAGTAAACTGCGCCGCAAATACGGCCGGCTTTTGTCTAATGGATTAGCGAGTTCAATATAATTGGCCGTCACACCATTGTCATTCCGACCGAGCTCGCGCGAGTGGAGGAATCCCTTTCCTTCCGATAATGAATCATTAGCGAAGCGTAAAGATGAATCAATATCCAGCTTTTGTAAAAGTTGCGGCGAAGTGAAAGAATAATTAAGCGTCTCAACAAAACCGTATTCCAAAGATAAAATATCTTTAATCTTCCTCTCTAACAAACGTAATTCATTCCGCTCCGGCGGCGCGACCGGAAAGACCGGCAGAGAAACCGCGACATTGCCGTAGCCGTAAATCCGCGCCACTTCTTCAACCAAGTCCTCGGCAATGGAAATATCTTTGGTCGCCCGCCAAGTCGGCACGCTGACCGACAAATGATCTTTTTTATCCGCAACGGAGAATCCCAAACTCTCCAATATCTCAACAACTTTTTTCTTCGGAATCTCCATACCGATTTTTTTATTCAAAAATTCCAAATCCAAATCAATCATGCCACCGCGAAATGGCGCGTGATATTCATCTGCCACGCGACTCGCCACTCTGGCCTCCGGACAAATTTCCAAAATTAACTGAACAGCGCGGCGCAAAGCCAGCTCGGCATTATTCGGGTCTAATGACTTCTCAAACCGCGCGGACGAATCGGTTCTGATACCAAGCGCCATCGCCGTCCGCCGCACCGAGGTCGCGTCAAAATTCGCCGCTTCAAAAATAATCGTCGTTGTCTTCTCGTCAACACCCGTCTCCTCGCCGCCAATCACCCCGGCAATCGCGATCGGCTTTTTCTCATCCGCAATCACCAACATCTCTTTTGTCAACTCATACTCCCTCCCGTCCAGTGCCAAAATCTTCTCCCCCTTTTCTGCTTTACGCACAGCAATCGTTGTTACATGTTTCATGTTACATGTTACATGCTTCGCGTCAAACGCGTGCATCGGCTGCGCCAAATCCATCATCAAATAATTAGTAATATCCACCACATTATTGATCGGCCGCAAACCAACCGCTAATAATTTTTTCTGTAACCATTCCGGCGACGATCCAACTTTAACATTATCAATCACCACCCCCATATACCGCGGACAAAGTTCTTTCTCTTCTACATTCACTTTTAATTTCATCTGATCTTTTGATCTTTTGATCCTTCGGCTCCGCTCAGGACAAGCCTTTTGATCTTCAATCAAAGGTGGACTATACTCCCCCAGCCCCACGCCATACAACGCCGCGATCTCCCTTGCTAATCCGTAGTGCCCCCACAAATCCGGCCGGTGGGTCATTGACTTGTTGTCTATTTCAAAAATAACATCATCCAATCCTAAAACCAAAGAAAGTGGCGCCCCTAGTTTCCAATTTCCAGTTTCCAGTTTCTTCGTCAAATCCAATATCTCAAACTCCTCTTTCTTCGGAAACATCTCCGCGAGCCCAATCTCATCCGCGGCGCAGATCATGCCGGCTGATTCCTCGCCGCGAATTTTCGTTTTTTGCAATTCAACTAACTCGCCTTTTCCGTGCCACCTCACTTTCGCGCTGACTTTGCCGAACGCGACCAACATCCCTTCCCGCAAATTCGTCCCGCCGCAGACGACGCGGACATTCTCTTTGCCAATATTGACATCAACCAATTTTAATTTATCGGCGTTCGGGTGCTTGATAATCTTTTTGATCTGGCCCACCGTGATATTTTCCAAATTTTTTCCCTGATTAACTACCCCCTCCACCTCCACCGCGCTCATGGTCAATTTCAAAGCGAGTTCTTCGGGTTTAAGGGAGACAGGAAGTTGGACGTATTGCTTTAACCAATTATAACTTACTAACATAGTTTTGACAGATTTTACAGATTTAAGACAGATTTAACAGATTACAGATTTTGATACAGATGATAAATTGAGAAAAGGTTTGCGGTCGTTGGTTTGGATTAATCTTCTTGGTTCAAAATTTTTTTCGCCAAAATTGACTAGATACAAAATTTCGTACTTGGTTATTTTTAAATACTCATTTGCTTGGCCAATATCTTCTTTGGCTAAAAATGGTTTGGCTTTATACTCAACGATTATTTTATCTTCAACCAATTTATCCGGAACAAAATACGAAATTAATCTGCCCGTAGTGAACGAAAACAGCTCTATTCTTGGTTTGTTTATAAAAACTAGCTTTGCTTCTCGCATTATTTCATCTGAAACCTCATCATAAAATTTTTCCCGCATTCCACCCCCATACAAATTCCTTATCTTAAAAAAACAACCCATCAATTTATAACTCAAATCCTTTTCTAAAAAATTTCCCTCCATAAAAATCTGTAATCTGTTAAATCTGTCATTAATCCGTCAAATCTGTAAAAAAAAGTAAATTACCACCCCAACCAAAAGATCTGCCTTAAAACTGTTGTAGGAAACTTAAGTTCCCCCCATGAAAATGCCGAATATCCTCAATCCCGTATTTCTGCATCGCCAGCCGCATTGATCCCAACCCAAAAGCAAAACCGGTCCAATCTTTTGAATCAAGCCCGCCCGCTTCAATCACTTTTGGATGAACTAAACCGCAGGGCAAGGTCTCTACCCAGCCGCTATGCTTGCAGGCCCCGCAACCAACTCCGCCGCAAACTAAACACTTCATGTCCAATTCAAATCCGGGTTCAACGAACGGAAAATAGCCGGGCCGCAGGCGCACTTCCACTTCGCGCTTCAAAACGCCTTTTAACAATTCTTTCATTGTGCCAATAAGATGAGAAATGGAAATTTCATGATCAATAACCAAACCTTCTAATTGATAGAAAGTATGTTCGTGCGCAGCATCGGTTGCTTCGTTACGGAAACATCTACCTGGAACAACCGCACGAAGTGGCGCGCCGTACTTTTGCATTGCCCGCACTTGCACCGATGAGGTGTGCGGCCGCAGGCACCAGTCAACGTGATCTTTAATATAAAAAGTATCCATGTTTTCTCTTGCTGGATGCGTCGCGGGAATGTTTAATCCTTCAAACGCGTAATAAACGCTCTCCAGCTCCGGCCCGTCCAAAATCATAAAACCCATGGAAGTAAATAAATCCTCCAGATCATTGTTGACGAGCGTCATTGGATGCAAATGCCCGCGAACTTCTTTCGGCAGTTTCGGCTGGGTAACGTCAATCGCCTCTGCTTGCGCCAAACCGTACGCGCGGCCATGTTCCAGTTCCTGCCGTTTATTCGTTATCATTTCTTGCAATTCATTTTTAACCTGGTTCGCCAATTTCCCCATTTCTTTTCTCGCCTCGCCGGTCAGTTTTTTCAAATTATTCATCGCTTCAGTAAGTTCGCCCGACCGACGGGAAAAAAAACGGTTTTCCAATTCGTCCAATTGCAAAACATCCTTGATTTCGTTAAGGCCTTTTTGGAATTCTTGTTTAATTTTAATTATTTTTTCTTTCATAAACGCAATAAATTATTTTTTGCCCGCCCTGTCAGAAACAAAAATAAAAATTTGTTAAAAATATTTTCTCCTTACATTTTATTCCTTACCATAAATTCAAAAAACGGCTTTAATAATTTACTTATCTGCTCTTCGGTAAGTTGATAATTATTCTTCATCTGTAGTCCCAATCTTTCCGCTGTGCGTTGCAACAAGGTAGTAAAATTCAGCGCTAACGATGCCGCAGGTTCTCTTATATCGTGCTTTTGACTTAATTCCGCCGTTCTCTCTGTTTCTTGTTTTACCGCCAAAAATATTTTTTTAATTTCAGTAAAAAAATCACTAATATCCAATAAACAAAATCGCCGATGCGGCTCTGGCAGTCCTTCCGGCTTTATTTCTTCTCTATCCAACGGTCCAAAAAGTTCCTTTTTTACACCAACAATGGCGGTCTGGCTATCGTTTATAAATCCTTCATCATTAAACAACCTGCCTAGTTGCGCTTTAACAAAATCAACCACTTTTTCTCCTATCAATTCTTCTCCCATAACCATGTAATAAAATTAAAAAAAACTCTCATTCATCTCCTCCGCTATTTCCCGGAAACAACGGCGTAATTTTTGTCAAGGCATCAGGGCTCTCGCTCGCTACCTTTCCTTGCAAAAACAACCTCATCCCTTCTCTAAAAACCCGGCTGATTTTTATTACCCCCTCTTCCTCAAATCCCGTTTCGCGGAGATAGTTTTGCAACCCAGCCAATGTTTCCTGCAAACGCGCCGCAAAATCTCTTCCCTTGCTCCCACAAAACAGTCCGCTTACCTTCACGACCAGGTCCGAATTACTTGGCAATTTTGAAAGCGGAACCAATCGCTGGCGCGGCAAATTGTCTTTGGCGATAGTAAACTCCTCCCCCATTCTGGAAAAAACACTATTCCCTTTCTCATCTTTTTTATAAAAAAATTCATTAAATTCTTCCGCGTTCGGGTCAATGATCTGCTCGCGGAAGGCCTTCAGCATTTCCTGAATAATTTTTCTCTCCGCGCTATTCAAAAGTATATCCCCGATTTTCACGCTTCCTCCTACCTTTACCACAAGCTCCGCAACCACTCGTTCCGCTCTTTTCTTCCATGCCTCCCCGGGGCCTTGGGCAACAAATCCAGCCAAAAGATTGCCTCGCAAATTTCGCCAAAGCTCTTCCAAAGTGAATCTCTTTTGTTTCAAAACGCTAAAAAAACTTTCTAAAAGAGGACACATTTCGGCCAAAAAACGTTCAAAGCGCTTTTCATCCAAATCCAGGACATCTCTGTTTTCTTCACTCATAAAAATTTGAAATCAAAAATCTAAAATCAGAATAATCCGACAACGTCCCTCCACGTCACGAGCACAATCAATCCCATGAGCAACACAAACCCGATCGTATGCGCCAGCTGTTCGTACTTCATTGACACCTGGCAGCATAGGCAAAATAATAAAAATATTTATTTAAATCCTCAAGCGTGGAATTGTATTCATTAAAATTATAGAAAGAATCAACTAGCGCTTCTCTTGCTCTTGTCAATTCTTTAAATCTTCCCTTCCATCTATTATCCGACAAAGTTAAATCAAAAAGCTCCAAAGCTCTTTCTTTTGCTTTTGTTTCTTTCTCAATATCCGCCTTTTTACGCCACATCACCACTCGATTTACCTCGCTACCCACATTTCCCAACTGCGAAGCAAGCGACATCTCAAACCATCTTCCCTCGGCTAAATTTTTATGCACCGCTTCTAGCATACTCTAGGTTACCAAATTATCTACTATAGCAATAATCTCTTTTCTAATTCTTTCATCTTCAACATCGCGGGAACGGTTATTTTGTTTTGGACGGATATTTATCATTGAATCAAACACAATAAAGTTTTTTCCTTCCTCGTCTGGATATAAATTTATCCCCCACAAATCTTCCTGCTTGGAGCTTCTTTCCAATAAAAAAGACTCTTCATCCGCGTGCAATTCTCCTCCTATTGCCATGACTCTTTTCTCCAGATCGACTACCGCCTTAATCATGTCGCCGAATCTTTCTTCGGCAATCTCTTTTAAATATTCACGACTAACTTTTTTTTCAATCAATTTTATATTATCCATAAAATTATCGTTCGTATTATTTTTGCTCTAGAACAACCCCGCCACATCTCTCCAGGTCACCGCCACAATCAGTCCCATCAAAAGCACAAACCCGATCGTATGCGCCATTTGCTCGTATTTCATCGGCACCGGCCGGCGCAATATTTTTTCCAAACCGATAAACAAAATTCTGCCGCCGTCTAAAGCCGGAATGGGCAGAATATTTATTACTGCCAAGCTTAATGATAACATGGCAATCGTATTTAATAAATAATTGATCCCCAATCGCGCCGAATCGCCGATAATAACCGCGATGCCCACCGGCCCGGCCACATCAAACGCCAGACCATGTCCGGTTGCCAAATTTCTGATTAAATACCAAAACGCGATCACGATATTCACGGCCGTGAACACCGCCGCGACAAAGCCCTTGTAAATCGCGATATACCACGGATAGCGAACCATCGCCGCGTCAACCAATAGCACCCCGACGCGCGCCCGATCGGTCATGCCCTCCAGCACTTTCGGCGTCATGACGAGCGTCTCCGTTTCCTCGCCGCGCGCCACGACAAAGGACAGCTCTTCGGTCTGATGATTAAAAATATATTCCCGCAATTTTTCGCCATCTGTCACTTTTTCTCCATTGATGGAAACAACGGTATCGCGCGATTTAATTCCGGCCAAATCCGCCGGCGATCCCTTTTCCACTTCCTGCACCATCACCTTTGGCTCGCCGACCAAAATCGCCTGTTTGTCTTCTAACAAAGACACATCGCTCGGCAGACCAATCATAAACCCAACCGAGAGCACCACTGCGGCCAGCAAAAAATTCATGGTAACCCCGGCCGCGAGCACCGTCGCCCTCACCCATGCTTTTTTATGTCCAAAACTGTCCGCGTCTTCCGCGTCCTCGCCGTTCTCGCCTTTGATCTTCACGAAACCGCCGAGGGGGAGGAGGTTGAGAGAGTAAAGTGTTGACGGATAGGAAGAAGATTGAAAGATTGAAAGATTAGAAGATTGACCCGATTTACTATTCGTATCGTAATCTTTTGATCTTTCAATCTTTTGATCTTTCGTACCCTTTCCCCACACCAACCTATTCTTTCCCGTTGCGGGATCGCGGTACCATCCAAACAACCGCGGCGGAAAGCCGAGAGCGAACTCGTGCACCTTTATCCCCGCTTTTCGGGCAACGACAAAATGGCCGAATTCGTGGACAAAGACGAGGAGGCCGAGGATTAAGATAAATATAATAACTGTCAGCATAAGTCAGACCCTTTACATTTGGATAGTATTATTGCATAATATATGGCGAAAGGCAAGAAAAAATAAAATTGAGCAAAATTTTGTCCAATTTTGTGAAATTTTGTTTAATTTCGTCCAATTCTATTTAATTCTTAACCATAATTCATTTTAAATAAACGAAATATGATCGCAGTCTACATCATACTCGGCATTGCCGTAGTCGTCGTCCTCTGGCTCATCGCGCTCTACAACGCTTTGGTGCGCCTGAAAAACAGAGTCAAAGAGGGCTGGAGCGACATTGACGTCCAATTAAAAAGACGCCACGATTTAATTCCCAATCTGGTGAATAGCGTCAAGGGCTATATGACGCACGAACGCGGACTATTGGAAAAAATCACCCAATTCCGCAGCAAAGCCGTGGAAGCGCAAAAAGGCGGCAATTCCGCTGAATTATCAAAAGTTGAAAGCCAGCTCGGCGGCATGTTGGGACAACTCCAAATAGCGGTGGAAGCGTATCCGGATTTGAAAGCCAATCAAAACGTGGCCCAGCTCATGGACGAACTTTCGGACACGGAAAATAAAATCCAGGCCTCGCGCCGGTTTTACAACGGCCAAGTGCGCGACTTCAACACCAAGATTGAATCCTTCCCGAATAATATGATCGCCGGCAGTTTGAAGTTTACTAAGTTTGAATTTTTTGAAGTGGAAGACGCTGCGGAAAGACAAAACGTAGAAGTAAAACTTTAAAAATAGGTTAGGGTAATGGTTAGGATGCCGGAAACACTTTCTGGCTTCTTTACCTTAACCCAAAACCCAGAAAAATTATGTACTCGCAGATTGATTCAAACAAAAGAAAAACCATAATACTAATTGCTATCTTCCTAATCTTCATAATCGCATTAGGTTGGTTTTTAGGTGTTTATTTGGACTACGGCTACGGCCTGTTTTTATTCGCCGTAATTTTTTCTATTGGAACATCCCTTGTGAGTTATTATACCGGCGACAAAATCGCTCTCATGACCACCGGCGCGAAACAAATTAAAAAAGAAGAGAATCCGTACGTTTACCGCATGGTGGAAAATCTCTGCATCACGGCCGGCATGCCCGTGCCCAAAGTGCATCTTATCAACTCCCCGGCTCTAAACGCTTTTGCCACGGGCCGCGACCCCGAACACGCGTCCATCGCCCTAACGACCGGCATCATTGAAGCGCTGGAAAATGAAGAACTGGAAGGCGTGATCGCGCACGAACTCTCACATATAAAAAATTACGACATCCGGCTCATGACTATTGTCGTCGTGCTGGTTGGCCTCATCGCCCTTATCTCCGACTTTTTCTTCCGCGCCAGATTTTTTGGCGGCGGGCGGCGGTCTGAATCCAAAGGCAATGCCGGCGGCATTATTATGATCATTGGTATTGTTCTCCTCATCCTCTCTCCAATTATTGCTGAACTCATTAAACTCGCCGTTTCCCGCAAGCGAGAATTTCTGGCCGACGCCTCGGGGGCTTTACTAACGCGCTATCCGGAGGGGCTAGCGCGGGCGCTGAAAAAGATCTCCGCGTCTCCGGCCACCCTCCCCCACGCCAGCGCGGCCACCGCGCATCTCTTTATTTCCAACCCGTTCAAAAAGAAAAGCATCTCCGGCCTGTTCTCCACCCATCCGCCGATGGAGGAAAGGGTGAGGGCGTTGCGGGGGATGTAATTTAAAAAACACCCGCGCGGGTGTTTTTTAATCAGTTTATACAGCTTGATTTCCCCTCTTATTTATGGTATACTTCCTCTGAAAAATCTGATAATCTTACACCCCTATGTACAACTGGAGCGTTGACATCAGACAGCTTAAAAAAAACAAACAGCAATTTGCCAAGTGGCGGCTGGAACAGCTGGTTAATTTCGGGTTGAATGGAGAAAAAATCCGCGCCCGTGATTTAAAAAAATACTGGGCGAATTTGCGGCTGGACCCTGAAAAAAAAACATATTTATCCTGGCTTTTATGGGGCAGACGATCTTGACTAATAATCAAAAAAATATCTTGGACGCGCTCGGCAAAGAAAAAACGATTACCGAGCGTTTTTATCTTACCGGCGGAACCGCGCTGGCCGAGTTTTATCTGCGTCACCGCTATTCCGAAGATTTGGACTTTTTTTCTGAACAGGAGGTGGATTCACAAGCGGTCTTTATCTTGCTTAAGAAGATAAAAAAACAAATCGGCATCAAGGAGATTGATTTTCAACAAAGCTTCAACCGCAATCTTTATTTTCTCCGTTTGGCCGGCGAAGTCATCAAGACGGAATTTACTTATTTCCCGTTTCCGCCGATTGAATCGGGAGAAAAAATCGGGAAATTGCGCGTTGATAGTTTGTTTGATATCGCGGTCAACAAGTTATTTACGATTTATCAAAAACCGCGAGCGCGGGACTTTATTGATCTGTATCTTATTTTAAAAAAAGAAAAATGGACTTTTGCATCGCTGATCGCCAAAGCCAAAATTAAGTTTGACTGGCACATTGACCCGCTCCAGCTCGGCGCGCGGTTTTTACTGGCCGCGGAAGTCAAGGATTATCCCAAAATGATTACTGAACTCAAGCATCAGGAATGGCAGAAGTTTTTCCTGAAAAAAGCCAAGGGGCTAAAAAAAGAAATTTTAAAATAAAAAACACCCGCGCGAGTGTTTTTTAGTTTGCTTTCCCCTCTTATTTATGCTATACTATCCGATATGAAAAACGGCAAAAAAAAATTACCACCTAGTTTTAAACCCCTGCTTTGGTCGTTGCGCTGGAGCGAGATTGATGTTGAAAAAGACAAAGCAGACATTATTCTGAACGCGATCAACGAGGGAACGCTCGCCGAATGGCGCTGGCTGATAAACGCCTACGGCAAAAAAACTATCAATCAGGTATTAAAAAAACGGCTGGCTGGAGAATTTCATCCCGAGTCGCTCAATTTGGCGACTGTAATATTTTCATTGCCAAAACTGCCATATGCACGCCGAAGCTCTTATCCCAAAAGCCGCCGCCTTGTTTCCCAAACTCGCTAAATTCAAAAACTTTTATTTAGTCGGCGGCACGGCGCTGGCTTTGCAAATCGGACACCGAATTTCGGTTGATTTTGATATGTTTTCCGCCGATCCGCTTTCCGCCCGATTATTGCCGCAAATAAAAAAGGTATTTAACGGCCTAGCGATAAAAATTACTTACGGAGCGCCCGACCAGATCAATTTGTTGATTGACGGAATCAAATACACTTTTTTTTGGTACAATTATCCGCTGATCAGCAAACTGGAGCGATATCAAGGCGTGCCGCTGGCCAGCGTACGCGAAATCGCCGCGATGAAAGCGTTCGCCATCGGCAAACGGCTGGCCTACAAGGACTACGTGGATTGGTATTTTTTATTGCTGGATAAACACGTGCGACTTACCGACGCAATTAATACCGCAAAAAAGAAATTCGGCCACGATTTCAATGACCGTCTCTTTTTGGGACAACTCGCGTCAATGGACGACATTCCGACGCAAAAGATAAATTTTTTAGGCAAAGATGTCGGGCGGCTGACGATTGAGCAGCTTATAAAAAAACAAATCCTGGCGTTAAAAATGCTAAAATAAAAAACACCCGCGCGGGTGTTTTTGGTTACGTCATTTTCTTATTCTTATTATTCTTTTTTGCCGGCCGCTTCTCCCTTAGGGCTGGCGACGTTCTTTCCTGTCAATTCCCGCAATTCAGCGCATTTTTTCGCAATTAATCTTCTCACCTTGTCGGCCTTCTCTTGCTTTATACGTTCAATTTCTTCTTTGCTTAATTTCTTATAACTTGGATTCAACTTTTTAACGCAACAATACTATCTGTAATTGTTATAAGGAGTGCCGAATTGAACGTCGCAGTGAAATTCGGCTGGCAAATCAGCAAA
>JBAZZL010000018.1:0-21797 GCA_041658785.1 Patescibacteria group bacterium | reverse complement strand
TTTAAGAAAGCCCCTTAAAGACGACTGCTATGTCTAGCACCGCGGCACAAGTGAAAAGTGTAATTTTGAAACACCAGGGCCGCGCTTCTAAACAGCAAATAGCGCGGGAGTTAAATTTGGGTTTAGAGTATATTGGTTTTGTCTGCCGCGAGCTTGAGAGAAAAGGAGAGATTGCTTTTAGAAAAGGATTTTTTTCTTTGGCCACACTAGATTATAAATCCCCTAAAAGGCGACCAAGAGTATTACATCGCAAGCCCCGAAAATCTCCGATCCGCCAGCTGGCGGAGAAGAAAGTTTATACAGAATCTGCTTTACTGGCTATTCCAAAGATGACCGAAAGATTAATTGATATACTTAAAAAGGCGGGCTACAAAACTATTGAATCTCTTGCTGACGCGCCTATAACAAGATTCATGCAAGAGACAAAACTGGAACTTCATGAAGCGGCCAGATTAATAAATCAAGCCAGAAAAGCGTTGAACAAAATTGGGGAGTAGCTGAATTGCTTATGACTATAATTCTTAAAGTGGTTGAGGCACAGAGTAAAGATGTAGGCAGAGCCATTGCCAGAGTTGACCCTAAATATTTTTCAAAAATTCAGGCTGACACAGGAGACATTATCAAATTGACGCCGCAGAAATCAAAGCGGAAAGAAAAAGGAGAAACTGTAGCAAAGTTAATGCCTGCTTATCCAGAGGATAGAGGAAAAGGCATTATTCAAATAGACGGCATTGCCAGAGAGAATTTGAAGGTCGGCTTGGATGAAAAGGTGGAAATTCAGAAAGTTCCTTACGAAGAAGCGCGGGCGCTCGTTTTATCTCCCTTAGATACCAGTGCTTCATTTAAAGAAGAGGATGCTAAGTATTTAGCCGAGATACTTGATGGAACCCCGGTAATAAAGGGGAGCAAAATAAGAGCCACGCTTTTTGGAACAAGGGCCCAAGATTTTTTAGTAGAAGATACTGATCCTGAAAAAGTTGTCTTAATAAAACCCTTTACAGCTATAAAACTAAAGGGCGTCCAAAAAGAAAAACATGGGATTGGTGTAACTTATGAGGACATTGGCGGATTAGGAAAAGAAATACGCCGGATTAGGGAAATGATTGAACTTCCACTAAAATACCCCGAGCTCTTTGAAAGATTAGGGATTGATCCCCCGAAAGGAGTACTCTTGCACGGGCCACCGGGATGCGGGAAAACATTAATTGCCCGGGCAGTAGCTAATGAGACAGACGCTTATTTTACCCATATTTCCGGTCCGGAAATAATGGGCAAATTTTACGGTGAATCCGAAGGCCGGCTCCGAGAAATATTTGAGGAAGCCCGAGCGAATACTCCGGCAATCCTTTTTATTGATGAGATAGACGCGATTGCTCCGAAACGAGAAGATATGGGTGGCGAGAAGCAAGTGGAACGGCGAGTAGTGGCCCAGCTTTTGGCGTTAATGGATGGTTTAGAGTCACGCGGTCAGTTAATAGTGATTGGAGCAACCAATATTCCCAATACGCTTGACCCAGCCCTGCGGAGACCGGGCCGATTTGATCGGGAAATTACGATTGGAATTCCAGATCGAAATGCGCGGAAAGGGATCTTAGAAATTCATACCCGCGGCATGCCTTTGGCAGAAGATGTTGATTTAGACAAGCTGGCTGAAATCACTCACGGATTTGTCGGAGCTGATCTTGAAGCCCTGGGCCGAGAAGCGGCCATGTCGGCCTTGCGTGAAATCATGCCGGAGATTGAATTTGAAAAGGACTACATTCCGTATGAGAAATTGCGCAAGATAGAGGTTACCGGCGAACATTTTAGAGAGGCCCTGAAAGAGGTAGAGCCCTCGGCTCTGCGCGAAGTTTTTTCAGAGATTCCCAGCACGAGGTGGGAAGAGGTAGGAGGACTTGAGAATATAAAGCAAACACTTAAGGAAGTGGTTGAATGGCCGCTAAAATACAGCGAGGCGCTGGGTCATGTAAAACTCAAGCCGTCTAAAGGAATAATGCTCTACGGGCCGCCGGGATGCGGGAAGACGCTTCTGGCCAAGGCCGTAGCCACTGAATTAGGGGTAAATTTCATTTCCATTAAAGGACCAGAACTTTTTTCAAAGTATATTGGTGAATCAGAAAAGGGAATCCGGGAAGTGTTTAAAAAAGCCAAGATGGCTTCCCCATGTATTGTTTTTTTTGATGAGATAGACAGTTTAGTGGCGAAGCGCGGAGCTGGCGCGGATTCGCATGTTACGGAAAGAGTGGTCAGCCAGTTTCTGGCGGAGTTAGACGGCATTGAGGAATTGAAAGGAGTGGTGGTTTTAGGAGCGACAAATAAATTAGACATGGTTGAGCCGGCGTTGCTGCGCGCGGGAAGATTTGATTTTTTGCTTGAAATTTCCAAGCCAAGCGAAGAGTGTCGTTATGCCATATTTAATATTCATACGAAAGATAAACCATTGGATCACGGCGTTGACTTAAAGAAATTTGCCAAGCTGACCGAAGGACTTACCGGCGCGGACATAGAACTGATTTGCAAAAAGGCCTCAATGTCCGCTGTGAGAGAGAATTTAGTTCATGAGAAGATTAAAAATGATTTTAAGATAATGGCGAGCCATTTTGAAAAAATATTAAATGAAAATAAGCCCTTGGTATGACTGAAGAAAGAAAATACATATATTCAATAATTAGGAATCCGCAGGGGATGCCGGCCTCCGACACTTTTCGTTTACCCCGCACCTTTCCTGAAAACTTTGCAGTCTTGCCACATAGTCCAATACTCAATGGAAAGGTGCGGGGTTTATCAGAAACTATATTTGGCATTAACAATCGCGATATAATTCTTGTTCCGTTTAGAGATATGGCCGCGGCGGTCAGCAACACCCATTTTATTAATTTTGACAAGCTGGATAAAAAAGAGCTTACCCAATTGGTGGCGATACATGAACAGGTGAATACTAATCTGATGAAACAGTATGATGTTATTCCCATGAGGTTTGGAATGATTGCCGAAAACACGGAAGAAATTCGTAGTATTTTAACAAAGGCATATATACAATTTAAAGCCGCCGTGGAAAGAATTACCGGGAAAGTAGAATTTGTTGTTCAAGTATTTTGGAACGAAAAGAACGCGCTTGAGAAGATAGTAGAGGAGAATGCCGAGATTCAGAAGTTAAAAAAGGAAGCGGAGTCAAAAGGCAGGATTTTAGGGTTTGCATCCAAGATGAAATTGGGCAAGGCGATATTTGAGGCGATAGAGTCACGCCGCAAAGAATATACCGCAGATATTTTGATGAACCTCGCGGTTTCATTCCCGGATTTTTGCCCCGGCAAACTTCTGGACAAAGAAATGATTATGAACTATTCGTTTTTAATAAGCAAAGCAGAAGAATCAACGTTGGAATTTCAATTAAATAAACTGGCGGAAAAATACACTAATGAGTTGAAATTTAAATATATCGGGCCGATGGCGGCCTATAGCTTCACGGATATTAATCTTAGTTTTGGAAATTTTGAGGTGGTTGATAATGCTAGAAAAACTTTGGGGCTCGGAGAATCCGCGGCATTGCCAGAGATAAAAGAAGCTTACTATAAATTAGCTCAAGAGCATCATCCAGATAAACATGAATATAAAAAAGACCGAGCTATATTAGAGGAAGCAAAAAAGAGAATGAAAGACATAACAGCGGCCAACGAAGTTTTGACTGTTTATTGCCAACATTATCTTTCAGCTCTTGCTCCAGACACAGCACGGCTCTGTTCTTTTGAGAAAGAAGATGTAGAAGATTCAATTATTATAAAGGAGAAAGAAAACAACTAATATGAGCCAACCAGTCCATCAACAATTTGACATAGGAACCATTGAAACACTCAAGGCCGCGAGAAATCAGGTGGTGCAAGCTGGTAAAAGCAGGAGTGAGAACGAAGAGGAAGCCGCTGTCGCGCCTTCACTGGGTGTTGCTCAAAAAAGCAATAAAGAAGTTGTTGAAATTTTAGCGACTGGGCAGACCCAGCTTGCAGCACGCAGTAATTTCGCCGAAGAATTTATTCAAAAACTGGCTTCTTTAGAACAGGAAACGACAGCGGTTGATGAAGAAATAGCCAAGATGGAAAAGATTTGGTTGAATCTCACTGAAAAGAAAAAGGAGTTAGAAAATAGAAGAAGTGAGCTTATAAAAGTGAAAGATAAAATTACAACCCTGAATAAAGAAATGGATGATGTCTTATCAAAGGAATTATGACTTCAAGAGAATTAGAAATATTAAATATTATCTATCAATCAGGAGGACGGTGCTCTATGCGGCTCATTAGCAAAGAGACGGGTTTGAGTCCTGATTATGCTTTTTTGATTGCCAAGAAATTATTGGGTCAGAAATTAATCAAGAAAATTGCCAATAATATATTCATTTTAACCGCCAATGGAAGGTCGTTATTAGAACGTAGAAGAGGCAGTTTAGAAAGAAAGATAAAGCCCCCCGCTCTTTTAACCGTTTCTCATAATTTAGGCAAGGATCAAACCATTGAAGTGACAGACGCTCAATCAATCCAAAAAAGCATTAAACGTTTGATATTTAGACCAGGAAAACTATGAGCAAAAAAATAAAACATCACAGAACCAAAATGAAATCTCGTACCAGAAAAATTGTTTCTCGACAAGAAAGTAAGGTTCAAAGGAAACAGCCGTTGCAGAGTGGAAAGGGATTAGATGTTGGCACCGCCTTTATCTATGCCGCTGAAAAAATCGGCAATGAAGTCGTATTTAGAATAGAAAGAGACGCCTTTTTTGACCTGCCATCCAGCGATCACATCAAAGAAATATTTGAAAGAGACGATGTGAAGTATATCCAAAATGGAGACCAATTTTATGTTGTTGGCAATGGCGCGCTCCGTTTCGCGAATTTGTTTCAGCGCAATGTCAGACGGCCGTTAGAGCAGGGGATCATTAGTCCCAAAGAAAAAGATGCACTCCCGATTATCAAGCTTCTAATTGAAAGCGCTGTCGGTTCTCGTCATCAGGCGGGCGAAACAGTTTATTATTCAGTCCCGGCCCAGCCGATTGACGCTGATTTTGATGTTCTTTATCATCAACGCATTATTGACGGTTTCCTCTCGGGTCTTGGCTATGTCCCGAAGCCGATCAATGAAGGTTTGGCAGTGGTATTTTCCGAACTGGCTGAAGAAAACTTTACCGGGCTGGCTTTTTCTTTCGGCGGCGGAATGGTAAATGTCTGCTTGGCCAACCTCTCAATTCCTGTTTTAGCTTTTAGTATTGCTCGCGGAGGTGATTGGATAGATAAACAGGTAGCTTATGCCGTCAACGAACCAGTGAGTACCGTCACTGGCTGGAAAGAGTCCTATTTGGATTTAGACAAAAGAGCCAATCTTTCAAGAATGGAACAGGCGCTGTCCATCTATTATGATATTTTGCTTGATTATGTAGTTGGACATCTCAAAACCGAGCTTGAGAAATCAGCCGTGCATCTGGAAAGGCCTTTGACAGTAATAGTTTCCGGAGGCACGGCCAAGCCAACCGGGTTTCTCAAACGGTTTCAGGAGACCCTGCGGAGATTCCCGTTGCCGGTTGAATTGGGAGAAATACGGCTCGCCTCGCAACCGCTTCACAGCGTGACTAAGGGCGCTTTAATCGCGGCCATAGTGGATGAATCAAAGAAACAGCAAAAAGAATAATCAGGGTTTATGTCATTAAGCGATTTGGCACATAAAAATTTACAGTTTACCCCGCACCTTTTCTGGACTAGCGTGTTCAGAAAGCAGAGGCGCGGGATAATTGGGATTAGATTTTTTTATGGTTAAGGAAACACTTTTACAGACATGCGAGCGGATTGCGGAGCCAAAAAAAGGTGCGGGGTTTATCTTGGTTGGGGGAAAGGGCGGCGTGGGTAAGACAACAATGGCGAGCGCCTTGGCGCTTGAGCTCGCCAAGAAATACAAGACCTTAATCTTTACGACCGATCCAGCGCCGTCATTGGCAGATAGTTTGGGACAAAAATTATCTAACGAGCCCATAAAAATTACCGGAGTTGAAAATTTGTGGGCGATGGAAATTGACGCGAAAATTGTTCTTAAAGAATTTAAAGAAGAATACGGCGATGATATTTTAGATATTTTGAACGAGGGCACTTATCTTTCTAATGAGGAAACAAAGGAAATATTTTCGCTTGATATCCCGGGATTAGACGAGGTCATGGGGCTTAAAAAAATAACCGATTTCATGGATAGCCAAGAATATGATTTATATATAGTTGATACCGCGCCTACGGGACATACTCTGAAACTTTTAGCTCTGCCTGAACTTTTAGATGGATGGATTAAGTTTTTGGCCAGTTTGCGGTGGCGGTATCACTATATTACAGAGCGATTCTCCGGGAAGAAAAAAATTGAAAAAGCCGATGAATTTCTTCTCTTGATGAAGAAAACAGTAAAAAAGGTAAGGAACCTTCTTCAAGACCCGGCCAAGACAGAATTTATAGTAGTTACTATCCCCGAAGCAATGGGAGTTCTGGAAACAGAGGATTTAATAAAGGATTTAGCCAAAACGCATATTCCGACAAGCCATATCGTTATTAACAATATTTTCCCCAAAAATAAATGCGATTTTTGCAAATCAAGAAGAATAGAACAAGAAAAATATATAAGCGAAATAAAGGAAAAATTTTCAAATTTTGACGTTTCAGAAATTATTTTACAACCCGAGGAAATCAGGGGAATTAAAAAATTAAAAAGTTTAGCCGGAGAATTATTCTCCAATTAAAGGTCGACGGTAATAAATAATTAAATAATAAAATAATTAAAAAATATGGAAAATTTAGTAGCTTTATTTGGAACATCCTATATGCAGTATATTTTATATTTACTGCTAGCTGATGTTGTTCTAGGAATCATTGGCGCAATTATTACAAAAGAGTTCCGGTTTGAAAAGCTGGCTGGTTTTATGAAGGGGCCGGTTTTAAGCTATGTCTTCGGTTTTGCCGTAATTGAGATGGTGGGACAGGCCTTGCCGATGTTAGCCTTGTTGATACCGGCAGTATTTGTTTTAGTAATGATTTCTTTGCTGGCCTCCATTCTTAGGAATCTACACAAAATGGGATTGCCCCTGCCCGGCGCGTTTAAAGGATAGAAAAATTATCCCGGATTAACCGCAAAATGTGGTTAGTCCTGAAATGCTCCTGCTTTGCCCCAAGATTCTTTCAGGGCTAATCAATCAAATTAATTATGAGCGAAGTCAAGGGAAAATATCTTCACTGTATTATCAACGGCAAGGTTCCCACGAACCGATTTAATCTTGAGGGTTTAGAAGGGAAGGCGGTTCATGTAGTTAGCCAGGGTAATCTTTCTTGTCTCGTAAGCGATACTGCTTGCGATCACTATCCTTTATGGCGGGAACACATCATTGCCCACCAGGCGCCAATTGAGGAAGTAATGAAGCATTATGATGTTCTTCCTTTTAGCTTTAGCAACATTGCCAATACTGAAGATCAAATAAAGAAGGTTCTTAAAGAAAGAAGGGCTGAATTTGAAGAACTTTTTCAGAAATTTAAAGGCCAGACAGAAGTTGGGTTGAAAGCGTTTTGGCCAAATATGCAGCTTATTTTTCAAGAAATTGCCAAGAATCCAGAACTTCAACAATTAAAAAAAAGGCCATCACAGTTGACCTATCACCAAAAAATCGCCGCCGGAGAATTAGTTGAAAAATTATTAGAGAAAAGAAAGCAAGACGAAGCTCAAGACATAATCAAAGCTGTCAGCGATTTAGCCGAAGATCTCAAAGAGCAGCAGCTTATTGGAGAAAATATGATTTTGAATTCCGCTTTTTTAATAAAAAAAGAGGGAGAAGATGAATTTTTAAGAAGAGTGGAAATACTTGCTCAAAGTTTCCCCAACACCAATATCAGATGTTCCGGTCCTTTTCCTTTGTATAATTTCATCAGCTTAGAGATAAGTTTCAGTTAATTTATGTTTATTATTGATGACCTTTTAATTTGGTTGGCCGAAAAACTGCGGGAAACGGCGGAGGGGGAAGTTAACGATGAGTCAAAATTAAAAGAAGAACTTCTTAAGGTCCGCACCCTTTTTGAAACAGATCAGATCAGCGAAGAGGAGTTGATAAAGAGAGAAGATGAGATACTAAAAAGTTTAGAGGATATACGACAAAGAAAAAGTACGCAAGTTAATCAGTAGCAATTTATTATGAAATCAAAAATAACAATCAAAAAAAGTAACCCGCCTTCGCCAAAGGCTATGGCGGGCAAAGAAAGGTCGAAGAAGTTCAATAAAAGAGCTAAAATTATAAGTCAGCCTCAATTGATCCGCGAGCTGGCGGATCAACGGGGCGAAAATATTAAAAATATGGCAACAAAAGACATACTGGAAAAAGCAAAAAAAGAACTCGCCGATTTAACCGGGTTTAAATCTCCATCCGCGATCGGCTTTAAGCGGGAGGGCAATGAGTTGATAGCAACCATTGAAGTAATTGAGAAAGAATCTATTCCTGACGGGATGGATGTTTTGGGCACTTATGAGGTGCGAGTTGATGAGGGTGGGAAAATTATTAGTTATAAACGGACCGATCTTCGTAAAAGAGTTGACACCGCTCTGAATCCGGAAGTGTAAGAGTATGAAAGGACTCTATCTTTATGGAATCTGTCCATCCGTAAAAATCAAGAAATTGTCGGATAAAGACGCGAGCGAATGTATTGGCGGGGGAAAAGTTTTCCGCATTCCTTATCAAGACATTGAAGCGGTAGTTAGCGAGGTTTCTTTGAAAGAATTCGGGGCAGAGGAGCTTCAAAAAAAGGCGGCAGAAGATTTAGAATGGATAAAAGAAAAAGCCCTGACGCATGAGAAGGTAATTGAGACAGCGATGAACTCTCATGGTCTAATTATCCCCATGAAGTTCGGAGCGATTTTTAAGGACAGAAAGAGCTTGATTAGTTCTTTGAAAAAAGATTACTTGAAGTTCAAAAACCTTCTTAAGAGTTTACAAGGGAAAGAGGAACATTCGGTAAAAATCTATTCCAAATTTCAACTTCTTGAGAATGAAATTAAAAAAAATTCACCAATAATTCAAAGCCGGCTTGAAGAAATTAAATCCTTGCCGGCCGGCAGACAATATTTTTTAGAAGAGGAAATAAATGAAATGGCTAAAAGAGAGGCGAAAAAGTCCGTAAATAATTACATCTCTCTTTTTCTTAAAGGGTTTAAAGGGTTAGCTGAAGAACTGAAAGAAAGCAAAATTCTTGGAAAAGAATTAACCCAAAGAAACGACCCCATGGTTTTTAACGGTGCGTTCCTCGTAAAAAAAGAAAAGGTCGATGAGTTCCATGAAGAGATTCAAAAGTTGCGGGCCAAGTATGAAAAAATAGGTTTTATTTTTGAATCAAGCGGTCCATGGCCTCCATATAACTTTGTGTAGCGCGCTTGTCGCGAGTTCATAGAACTATGAAGCATCCGCAAATCCAAACATTAGAGAATATTGCGACTTCAGGAAGGCCACCCGTAGAGGAAAGGGTTACTTTAATAGACGCTTTAGACAAGGTTTTGGAAAAGGGGGCGGTTTTAGATGGAGAGATTGCTATCCGAGTGGCTGATGTAGATCTTGTATTTATCGGTCTTAAGCTTCTCATTACTTCCATTAGTCGAGCGGAAGTTTTGCGAAGAGGCGAAGATTCTTCCGGTGGAGCGATTAGTAAAGAAGACGAGGAGTATATCAGAAGTTTGGAGCAAGAAATAGAGAGAGCGGAAAGGAATATACCCAGAATAATTGAAGCCGCTAATCCGGAAAAAGCCGAAAAAGGAATCGCCCAGCTGGTTTTAACCCTCGTGAAGCTGATAAAGGACTTGATGTATCGAGAAGCGAGGCGCAGAATAGCAAAGGGCAATCTTTCTGAAATTGAAATTCAAAAATTAGGGCTGACTTTTAAAGCATTAGATAAAAAAATTACAGAGATGAAAGCCATATTTGGGTTAGAAGATGAAGAATTAAATTTAGACCTTGGACCATTAGGTAATTTAATGTAAACCCCTACACCTATGTATAGGTGAGGGGGTAAATAAAAACTATGAGCGAACAAATAGTCCATTCAATTCAATCAACTAACTTAGCCGATATTTTGGAGCGCGTTTTAGACAAAGGCATTGTTATTGCCGGCGATATTCAGATTAAATTGGCCGATGTTGAGCTGTTGACGATTAAAATACGATTGCTTATCGCATCGGTTGACAAAGCCCAGCAAATAGGCATCAATTGGTGGGAGACGGATTCGTATTTATGTAGTAAGGCAAAAGAAACAGAAGCAGAAAAAGAAAGGGATGAATTAAAAAAGAAATTAGAAAAATTGGAAGCCAAAGTAGAAACCTCGAATAGCAGAGCAAAGCTCGCTACTCGCCTCGCTTATGCTCCGGCGAAGCGGGCGGGGCAGGCAAAATCCCAGCCAAAGGCTGGTCCGCCTCGGGCGGAAAAATCCAAAATTAAATAAAAAGGTCATCCCGCACATTACCTAAATTGAGGCAGGATAATTTTTACAATTATGTTCTCCTTTCTCAAATTACGCAAATCAAAGAGAAACAAAATAAGCAAGGCCAAGGCAAAAGATAACCCAGTGAAAAACAGGAGACCTCCGTGGCTCCGACTCCCTGTTTATTTTAAAATTTGGCTGATAGTCATAACACTGCTTTTGGCAGTAATGATACTAATACAACTGCTGATTCTCGTCCTTTCCTTAAAGCCTGATTGGCTAAAATTAGCTCAACCCGCTTCCGCCGCTGCCATGCCAGCGCAGTATTTGTCAACTAATCAAGTAGATGTTGACTTGTACATGCGGCAATACTTCGCCGACAAAAAACCCAGAAAATCAATGATGGTCGCGGTTTCTGCCTATTCCAGCACTAAGGATCAGACCGACAAGACGCCTTATCTTACGGCCTACAATACCGAGGTGCGCGACGGCATCGTGGCTGCCAATTTTTTGCCAATCGGTACGATAGTGCGTTTTCCGCAGAGGTTTGGCGACAAATTATTTGTGGTTGAGGACCGTATGGATGAGCGCTTCGGTTTGCAAGTTGATATTTGGGTGTCAAAATATGATGACGCTCAAAAATTTGGCATTCAATATTTAGAAATGGAAATTTATTAGCAATCACCCAAGAATTTAGATAAAAATAAATTATGATTTGGGGCTCTATTAAAAATTACAGCGGAAATAATCCGTCCAAGCAGTCTAAGTTTAGCGCCTCATCGCGGTTTGATGGCAAGCTTGTGGGTGCGGAAACAATAATTTTTGAGGGCCGACTCGAGGGTGAAATTTTGGTTAATGGCATTTTAGAAATAACCCAAAACGCGGAAATTAATGGCAATATCAAAGCGAATAAATTATCCATCTCTGGTAAAGTGAACGGCAATATAGATGTGGCTGGCAGTTTATCAGTTGAAAGGACCGCTGTTATCTGCGGGGACATCAAGGCGGGTGCGGTAACTATTATAGCGGGCGCGATTATCAACGGCCAGTGCTCATTTGGGGGAACGGCGAATAATCAAGAATATGACCGCATTCTTGAGCAACATAATGCAGTTCTGGCTAATGCGTATTGATGACATGGGGTAATATAATTATTGAGAGTTCTGGAAGTAGTGTTATTGATAATTAACCACGGCGCGGGAGGAGCTTCTTTTTTTGTTCCCAGCTATTTGTTGACAGGGTATTTTATGGTATAATAGTTCAAAGCTTGACTTTTGTCTAAAGTTATTGATATAATTTAGTAATAATATTAATAAAATGTATATGCTTTTGACAAAAATGAGATTACAAATTAAATGGGACGAAATAAAGAAAAGAATAATCAAACCAGAGATTTTTCCAGAGGCATTTTTTGCTTATTTTCATAAATTGCCAAATAATATTCAAGTAGAATGGTTTAGAGATGGCAGTTATATTATTGGTAATGTAACTGCAGGCGATAAAACATTTGTGACTCAAGGTGTGGATACTGATGATTTTATCAGAATGGTGAATGAATCAACAATTTTGGCTTTTGATATACCGCGCGGTTATATAGATTTGATTTTAAAGAATAAATTATTTTCTCCACCGATTGAAGACAGGAAGAAATTAGAGGATCTTTCCGTAGAAAGATCAAGTTTTGGTTTTGTTAATTTGAAAAAAGAAGGTGATTTGCAATTAGCTTAATATGGGGGAGTACGCTAATATTAAATCAAAAAAGTTTTATCAATTATTAAAATGGTTATCTAACCATAAACGATTTGAAATAGTACAAGGTGGTAAACATGTCGCGAAGGCGCATGCGATAGAAACAAATTGTTCTTATCCCTTACCCCTAAGTCATAATGAAGTAAACAAGAATATTATTAAAGATTTTCGTGATTGGCTCGTGAGGAGTAATGTTTGTACAGTAGAGGAATTTGATGAACGTATTAAGTAGCGCTGTTTAATCGGGTCTTAGACCCTTTTTTGTTCGCAATTTGATAGGAAAATTTTAATGGTATTTTTCGTAAAAAAGGGTTTTGACTTTTTCGTAATTACAGCTTATCGTTTTATGCTTAATCAATCTAACTACCTAAAAATAAAAGTGACAGTTCCAGTAGACAGCGCTGACAAAGTCAGGCAAGCTTTGGGTGAAGCCGGAGCGGGTAAACTCGGGAATTATGATTTTTGTTCTTTTTCATATCCGGTAAAAGGTCGATTCAGACCGCTTGAGGGCGCTAATCCAGCGATTGGCAAAGTGGGGGATTTGGAAGAGGTGAAAGAAGAGTGCATTGAATGCATTTGCCATAAGAATATTTTGACAGAAGCAATAAGCGCGCTGAAAAAAGCCCACCCATATGAGGAGCCGGCGATTGACATTATACCTCGTTATGAGATAGAATAAGATATGTTTAATGTGATGCTGCCGAGATAGCTCAGTTGGCAGAGCAACACATTCGTAACGTGTAGGTCGCGGGTTCAAATCCCGCTCTCGGCTCTCTGCTTTATTGGATTCTCCGCGCTGTCTGCTATAATAATTCAATAATAATTCACAGCAATAAATATAAATTTATGCCAGAGAATAAACCAAGCCTTTTTGAGTTGTTAAATCCAAAGCAAACATTTGTGGCAGGTATTGTTGGAGGTTTTTTGGCCATTTGTACGGTTGGTTTTTTCGTCTTAACGGCGATGTTTATGAATAATGGCGGATTCGCGCCAGCCAACAAGGACCGCGGCGGCGTTGCTTTGGCGGCGCCGTCAAACAATGTTCAAGCCGTTCCAACGGCTGGGATCAAAATTACTGTTAAACCAGTAGATGAAAAGACAGATCACATTCGCGGAAACAAAAATGCTAACATTACCATTATTGGATTTTCTGATTTTGAATGCCCTTTCTGCAAGCGTTTTCATGAAACCATGAACCAGATAATTGACAGCCACGGGGACAGTGTCCGTTGGGTATTCAGGCAAATGCCGCTTGATAGCCTGCATCGCCAAGCCCGGACAGAGGCTCTGGCAACCGAGTGCGCCGGAGAGCAGGGCAAGTTTTGGGAGTTGGCTGATTTAATTTTTGATAGAACAGAATCAAATGACGGCCTTGATCTTGATAAACTGCCTGATTACGCCAAAGAGATCGGACTAAATGTAAATAATTTCAATGATTGTCTGAAAGCGCAGAAATATGCCAGCGCCGTAGAAGATGATGAAAGAGATGGACAGGCTGCCGGCGGAAGAGGCACGCCATATTCTGTTTTGATCGGTCCCAATGGCGAGACTCAGGCGATATCAGGAGCGCAGCCATTTTCTGCGATAGAGGCGGCGATTCAGCAATATCTTTAGGATGTTTATTATAGATTTGAAAAGACTCACTTTTTATTGGTGAGTCTTTTTGTTATAATTACTGTGAATTACGAAATGCATTGTCTGTCATTCCCGCGGAGGCGGGAATCCAGAAATCGAGCCAGATTCACATTACGACTGGATTCCCGCCGGAGTTTATCCTCGCGCAGGCGGGCGCGGGAATGACAAAAAGAGATAGTTTCGTAATTCACAGTAATTAAATAGTTATGAAGAAAGCAATTCTGTACATAAAACATGACAATAAAATAGTACAATGCCAAGCTTGTTCGCATTATTGCGCCATTAGAGAAGGAATGGCTGGTATTTGCGGCGTGAGAAGAAATATTGAAGGAAAGTTGTATCTGCTGGTCTACGGCAAGCCTGCGGCGGTGCATGTAGATCCGATTGAAAAAAAACCTTTGTATCACTTTTTGCCTGGCACAGATATTTTGTCCATTGGGACGTATGGCTGCAATTTTCGGTGCGGGTTTTGTCAGAATTATGAATTGAGTGGAATGGGGAAAGAGGGACGAGGGACCGGGGAAAGTGAATTTGAAAGATTGTTGGATAAAACAGAAGAATGGAGTCCGGAAAGATTGGTTGACTATGCATTGGAGAACAAGATTCCGTCAATTGCCTATACTTATAACGAGCCAGCTATCTTTGTGGAATACGCGCGTGATATAATGGTGTTGGCGCGGGAAAATGGAATTAAGAATGTTTATGTTTCCAATGGCTTTGAATCCAAAGAAGCGCTGGATTATGTTGGAGATTATCTGGACGCCGCGAACATTGATCTTAAATCATTTAGCGATCATTTTTATCGTAAAATCTGCGGTGGAAGATTACAACCAGTGTTAGACACGATTAAAAGAATGCATGACAGAAGAATTCATTTAGAAATTACCACGCTGATTATTCCGGGAGAAAATGATAGTAAGGAAGAATTAAAGAAAATTGCCGAGTTTATTGCCAACGTTGATAAAAAAATTCCTTGGCATTTGTCCCGTTTTTTTCCGATGTATAAAATGAAAGACCATGGAGTTACGCCAGTTTCTACATTGGCAATGGCAAAAGAAATAGGGAAGGACGCGGGGTTGACGAATGTTTATGTTGGTAATGTCTGATAAAAAAACTAAACAAAATTGAAATAAATTGCAAAAAATTAAACAGAATTATGCAAAATTGGACAAAATTATTTTAGTGATAAGAGTGTGGTAAAAATTTTATTCAATTTTGTTTAATTTTTTAAGTTTATGAATAAATTAACGCAAGAATATCTTTTAATCCTCGCCCGCAGGACGCTTGAATCATATTTCCAAACTGGCGCCAAGCTGGCGGTCAGCGAGTCGGAATTGCCTGATGCAGAATTAAAAGAAGAACGAGGCGCGTTCGTAACTTTGCGTAAACACGGACAATTGCGCGGATGCATTGGGCATATTGAACCGATTCAGGCGGTTTATTTAGATGTGATTGATAATGCTTTGGCTGCGGCATTTGATGATCCGCGCTTTCCGCGGCTTACTCATCAAGAACTGGCTGAAGTTGAGATAGAAGTGTCGGTTTTAACTAAGCCGGAAAAATTGGAATATGCTTCAGCCGAAGATTTATTAAACAAGCTCCGTCCCTTGCAAGACGGAGTGATTTTGAAAAAAGGCTTTAATTCCGCCACCTATTTGCCGCAAGTTTGGGAAGATTTAAGAGATAAGCAGGAATTTTTGTCTTCACTGTGCATGAAAGCGGATCTGCCGCCAGATGAATGGAGGAGCGGGAAATTAGAAATTTTGACCTATCAGGCGGAAGTGTTTGGAGAAAAGCAGGATTTTTGATATAATTACTTTGAATTACGAAACGTCATTATTTGTCATTCCCGCGGAGGCGGGAATCCAGTCGCTCTCTTATTTTAGCCAAATTCTGGATTCCGCCGGAGTTTACCCTCGCGCAGGCGGGGACGGGAATGACAGTAAACCTTATTTGGCGACAGTCCCATATCACAAGACAAAATGTCTTGTGATGCGTGTTTCGTGTTTAATGATTTATATGCCCAGTCCCCACATGATTAAAAAAGGCGATGAAAAAGCCGAAGAGCAGAATATCTGCTTATTTGCCGCGACCAATTACCGCAATAGACTGCGGCGTTTTGGCATCAAGACAGATGACCGCCGCCGCCATATGTATGTGGTGGGCAAGACCGGAATGGGTAAGACAACCATGCTTGAGAATATGGTATTGCATGATATTTACATGGGGCATGGCGTGGGAATTGTGGATCCGCATGGCGATTTTGCGGAAAAGATTATTGATTTTATACCGCCAAAACGCATCAACGACGTTATTTATTTTAATCCGGCGGATGTGCAGCACCCAATCGGATTTAATGTTTTGGAAGTAAAAACCGAAGAACAAAAGCATCTGATCGCCGCCGGGCTCATGAGCATATTCAAGAAAATTTGGATAGACATGTGGAGTTCCAGAATGGAATATATTTTGAACAATACTTTGTTTGCATTGTTAGATTATCCGGGCTCAACCCTGCTTGGCATCAATCGCCTGCTGTCTGATAAAAAATACCGCAAGCGAGTTATTGGCAAATTGACTGATCCTGTAATCAAGGCCTTTTGGCAGAATGAGTTCGCCAGTTATAACGAGCGGTACGCGCAAGAAGCGGTCGCGCCGATTCAAAACAAAATCGGCCAGTTTTTGTCAGCCAACATAATCCGCAATATGGTGGCGCAGGTCAAATCCACCATCAATATTCGCGACATTATGGATAACAACAAGATATTGATCATGAATTTGGCCAAAGGACGGATTGGAGAAGACAATAGCAGACTGCTGGGGGGAATGTTGATTACCAAAATCCAGCTCGCGGCAATGGAAAGAGTGGATATGCCGGAAGATAAGCGAAAGGATTTCTTTTTGTATGTGGATGAGTTCCAGAACTTCGCCACTTCCAGTTTCGCCAATATTCTGTCAGAAGCAAGAAAGTATAGATTGAGCTTGATTATGGCGCATCAGTATGTAATGCAGCTTGACGAGGCAGTCAGCGACGCGGTATTTGGCAATGTTGGCTCCATGATTTCATTTCGGGTTGGCGGGGCCGATGCGGAGTTGCTGGCAAAAGAATATGCGCCGACGTTTATAGAAGAAGATTTGGTCAATTTATCAAAATACAATATTTTTTTGAAATTAATGATTGATGGTGTCGCATCGCAGCCTTTCAGCGCGATTACCTTGCCGCCAATCCGGCTACGAACAGAATCAGCGGAAAAAGTTATTAGAGTATCTCGTGAACGTTATGCCAAAGGACGAGCTGAAATAGAAGAAAAAATTACCCGATGGAGCGGAATGGACAGTGATGAGGAGGATGGGGAAGGGGAGGACGATGGCGGCGGATTAAATAAAACCAAAGTTGAATATTTAGACAAGAATAATAAAAGGAGCGGCAAAAAATGGGAAGCAAAAGCTCCATTGCCGCCAGAGCCAGCCAAGACTATATCACTTAAAGATTTATTGCCGCCGCCGGCGCCAACCCGCGATTACAACAAACCCGGCCATGGATCGTTTTCTGCCGGCAGACAAGCTCTGCCGGCAAGCGCTCCACCACTCAAAGATGAGAAAGTGGAGAGCGGCGCAGATATGCTTCGGGCAGAACAAAGCAATGAATTTAAAAAAGGAACTTTTGAGAAAAAAACTGAAAACAGGCAATCAATGCCCGGACAAGGAAATTGGGATGGGTCGGAACAAAAAAAGAAAAAGCGAAGGCGAAGAAAGAAAAAAAGAAATTCAGAATGGGATTCAAAGATAATGCTCGGGAATGGCCCGCAAACAGCCTTGCCTAGTCATTCTGTTTCTGGAACGCAGCCCCAGGGCGCAAATCCTGAACAAAATAAAAAACCAGAACCGATACCGCCTGACCAGATTGTGAAATTTGACTAAAGTGTAATCAATTTAGAAACGCAACTTTGGGCGCTATACTCAAAATTTGGCTTGTATTCTCGAGGCGGGACGATTTTGAAGAAGATTTACGAAAACATTTATATCTAGTACAATACAGACAGTATGGTGAATCCTTCGGATAAACAACGTGCGCCGAGAAATCAAACTATTACTCTTGATAACAGCGAAATTAATGCGCTTAAAAAGCGTTATATTAAGGTTAAAACAAATGTTGATCTTACGAGCATACTTAATAAAACTATCAACGGAGATACATTCAAAATTTTGGAATTACTGCCAAAGAAATTTATTGATTTAGTCTTTGTCGACCCTCCATATAATCTCAATAAAACATTTAACTCCAATACTTTCAAAGAAATGGAATATAAAGAGTATGTTAACTGGCTTGACCAATGGGTGAGTAAATTGGCGCCTCTTCTTAAACCAGAGGCATCAATATATATCTGTGGGGACTGGAAATCCTCTTCAGCAATTTTTGCGGTGGCAAGTAAATATTTTCATATTCAAAATAGAATTACGTGGGAACGTGAAAAAGGCAGAGGCGCAAAAAGCAATTGGAAAAATTGTTCCGAGGATATTTGGTTTTGTACGATGTCCGAAGATTATTACTTTGACGTAGACGCGGTAAAATCAAAAAGAAAGGTTATCGCTCCGTATAAAAATGATAGTGGAGAACCGAAAGATTGGGAAGATGAGGAAGATGGAAAGTATCGATTGACTCATCCGTCAAATCTTTGGACAGACTTGACAGTTCCATTTTGGAGCATGCCGGAAAATACGGATCACCCAACCCAAAAACCAGAAAAATTGGTGGCAAAAGCCATCCTCGCAAGCTCAAAACCCGGGCAAATTGTTTTTGATCCATTCCTTGGTTCTGGAACAACTTCAGTCGTAGCGAAAAAACTCAATCGACAGTATGTCGGTATTGAACTTGATGAGTTTTATTCATGCGTCTCCGAGAAACGGCTTAGCATGGCCGAATACGATGACGCAATACAGGGGTATTCAAATGGTATTTTTTGGGAAAGAAACACCACAGCTCTGCAAAACGGGAATGGGAGTAAACCAAAAGAAAAAATTGTTGAATTTGACAAAACTATTAGAAAGCCGAGTTACGCAAAGCAGAAAAGTCTTTTTACTAATTTCGTGCAGGTATGAAAAAGAGCATTATCTTTTTTCAGAATCACTACAAAGATATAGAGAAAAAAATTTTTACAGTTTCTCAACAGTCAGCCAGAATTTTTATCGAGCAGAATGGCGCAAAGCCCGCGTGCGGTTGGCGACGCGATTGAAAGTATTCTTGTGGAGAATTTTGGAAAAATTATGGGCGATTTGGTAAAGGAATATTCATCTTCTTTCGCGCGTAGGGCTATGGCAGATCTTGCGTTTACCGACAAAGACGATTTTTATTATATTGTGGATGTAAAAACACACAGATTGGATACAAAGTTTAACATGCCAAACCTAACATCAGTAGAACGCATATCTCGCTTTTATGAGGATGATAAAAATCATTTTGTGATACTCAATGTCGCGTATAATATTGAAGGGTCTGCAGCAAAAATAAAAAAGGTGACATTTGCGCTGATAGAATTTTTATCGTGGAATTGCCTTACACTCGGCGCACTCGGTTGGGGTCAAATTCAAATTGCAAATTCCAATCACATTACCGTTGTGCCGAAAAATAGCCGTAAAAAATGGATGCTTGACTTATGTGATAATCTGTTTGAATTTTATCCGAGGGAAATCGGCAAAATCACTGAACGAATTAAGCACTTCAAGAAAGTAAGAAAATTTTGGGAGAGGAAAGAGGTGTAGTATTTATTTTTATTGCGGCAAATATGAAGATAATAGATAAAACAATCTTAACAAAATTAAAAAAACCGCTGCCAAATTCGCATAAGGGCCAGAACGGCCGTATTTTGATTATTGCCGGTTCAAAAAAATACCATGGCGCGCTTTTACTGACTGTTCAAGCGGCGTCTCGGATCGTTGACATGGTTTATGTCCATTCCAGCGACAATAACATGAAACTTATTAATAAGCTTAGAAGCGAGATCGCGGCATTTATTGCCATTGGAAAAAAAGAACTATGGGACACAATTGCTTTGGTTGATTCAATAATTATCGGGCCGGGCATGCCAGAAACCGGAGATACTGTCGGCCTGGTGCATGATATTCTTCACAAACATCCAGAAAAAAAAATAGTTGTTGATGCCACTGCCCTGTGGCATGTCAAACCGAGCTGTCTGCATAAAAATTCTATTGTCACGCCGCACTCCCGCGAGTTTATAAATGTCTTTGGAGTGGAGGCAACCGCCCGGAATGTGCGCGACATGGCCGAAAAGTATGGTTGCGTCGTAGTCTTGAAAGGCGCGGTTGATTATATCAGCGACGGCCATGAACTATACGCGAATAAAACCGGAAATGTCGGCATGACCAAGGGCGGCACCGGCGATGTGCTCGCGGGAATTATTGGCGCTTTGTCTGCAACCAATGATATTCTTGTTTCAGCGTTGGCCGGCGCGTATCTGAATGGTTTGCTTGGCGACCGATTGTATAAGAAAGCGGGTGTTTTTTATAATGCGGAAGATTTGATTGGCGAGTCTGGGAAATTGTGGAAAGAGATGTAAAAATCCGCAGGAATGACAGACAATGACATTTCGTAATTCAAAGCTTAAAGAAGATTTGGAGAACGGATTAATCGCCAAAATAATTTTGTTAAATTTCGTATAATTTCGTTCAATTTTGTATCATTTATTCTTAACCCTAAAATCTATGGTGAACATCAAACGCGCCCTGGGCTTTGGCGTATTGCTCTGGGTTTTCATCTTCGTTATTTGGTCAGTCATCATGTTCGTTCCGGTCTTAAAGGGCCGGCTCGCGGTTCAGTATGTAATTGAATTGGCAGTAATGATACCTTTGGTTTTATTGCTGGCCAAATGGTATTTTAAGCAGGATCCGCCATCGGTTAAGAAAGGATTGTTGCTCGGTATTCTTTCTTTGTTCGTGATGGCGGTCTTGGATTTGACAATCACTCTGCCTTTGTTTGTCGGACCGCAAGCGGGCGGGTATACTGCCGGATTGAAACAATTCTACGGCAGTTGGCAAATGTGGGTAAGTTTTGCTTGGTTTTTGATTTTATGCGTTTTTGCCGGCTGGGAGTTTGACAGAACCTTTACCAAGAATTCAGCAACGAAGAGCGCCGAGAAAAAATTAGAGTAAGCGGTCTTTGAAAGTAAAAAAAACACCCCCGAATCATATCAGGGTGGTTGGGTGTTTGGGGACGTGATCTGCGCGTGTGCCCCCGTACGCGCAGATCACGAAGCGCGGCCGCTGTTATCGCTGTTATCTGTTATCATTGAGTATCACCAAGGTTGCGCATGGCCCATTTGATCTGTATACAATTCGGATCATTAGGCAATCTCCTGTAAAGGAGATCCAGAAAGGCCGCTTCCTTGCTTCCTTCCTTGATTTCCTCCAAGATGAAGTGCAGACTCTGGCGATAGCCTGGTTTGGGACTCTCAACCTGGAGTTGGCAACCTTGAAGGAGATCATGTAGATGACAGCGGAGTACAGATAGGACGAAAGTGGATCTACTGGATTTTATTACGATTTGGTCCGGGATGCCAACCACAGGTTCTCCAGAGATCGCGCAGAATTTGCGCTGTTTCACTTGTTCGGGGCGGTGCATGATCTGTTCGATTTCGCGAGCGATCGTGGTAAGAAAGCACACGATTAAACAGGACAGGGCGATTATAATCAGCGCCGCGATCAATGTCCATGTCATTGTCAGTCTCTCCTTTGAGTTTGGTCTGGAACGCGACTAACATCATATTAAACTAGATTATTAAGAATTTGTCAACAAAAATACCCCTTTTGTCAATACAACTGCGCAAGATGACATACATCGGTAACACATCGGACTGGCCATTCGTGGTACAATCTGAGTGTTAAATCACTGTAACCTATGTATCTCATCCAATATGACTAAAAAGAAGAAAGTTGATAAGGGGTG
>JBAZZL010000017.1:0-22505 GCA_041658785.1 Patescibacteria group bacterium | reverse complement strand
AAGCCGGAAATGGGTTAGGGTAAGGAAGCCGGAAATGGGTTAGGGTAAGGAAGCCGGAAATGGGTTAGGGTAAGGAAGCCGGAAATGGGTTAGGGTAAGGAAGCCGGAAGCGAAGTAAGACTTCCTAAGATAAATAGTAATAAAAAATATATGGAGGAAAAAAAAAGACCCGTGGCGAGCTTTAGAGATCTGGAAGTGTATCAACGTTCATACAGAGTTATGAGGATTGTTATGGAGGAAATCGTTAATAAATTACCGCCAGAAGAAAAGTACAATTTAAGCGATCAGTGTCGAAGGGCTTGCCAGGCGATACCGCGTTTAATCGCTGAAGGATATGCCAAACGTCATCAGGTTCGCGGATTCCACAAATATATTGACGATGCCATGGCAGAGAGTAATGAAATGGCAGTAAGCTTGGAACAAGCAAATGATCTGTATTCCGCATATATTGATATAATCATTTGTAAGAGATTAATTAAAACTTACGAAGTGATTGGCCGACAACTATATTGTTTGTCAAGGTCATGGAGAAATTTTCATAAATAAATGATCAGGCTTCTTTGCCCTTACCCAAATAGTCAAGATTATGTGTTACAGCAAAATTAAAGAATTAGCAAACACGCTCCGAAACAACACCCGCGGCGCCGGTTTGCTTCTTTTTGTTATGACTTTTGGCACGATCGCAATCACGATGATTGTGATGGGAGTCGCGCAGTACGGCTTGGTGGAGCATCAAGCGTCCTTGAGAATTCATGATCGCGATCGGGCGTTTCATATTGCCGAGGCCGGAGTAAATTATTACCGCTGGCATTTGGCGCACGCGCCGAATGATTTTCAGGATGGTACCGGCATCCCCGGGCCGTATGTGCACACTTACGCGGACAAAGACGGTAACACGGCAGGCATTTTTGAATTGGAGATCACTCCGCCTCTCCCCGGCACGACCGTTGCCACTATCCGCTCCACCGGCTGGATTCTGTCGCGACCGGAAGTGAAACGGACGATTCAAGTCCGCGTGGGTTATCCGGCGCTTACTGATTATGTTTTTGTGGAAGACACCAATATGCGTTTTAGCCGCACAACCGAGGTGCATGGCAAAGTGCACGCGAATAGCGGCATTCAATTTGACGGTCGGACCGACGCCCTAGTGCGGAGCGCCACCACCACTTATTATGATTCTCTTTACGGCCTATGGAAGCCTGGCATCTGGGGAGCGGGCGGGCCGCAAGAATTTTGGGACTTCCCGGTTCCTTCTATTTTGTTTGATTCTATTACCGGCGATCTTACTGCGATTAGAACTATGGCGGAAAACGGCGGCGTGTATCTTCGTTCCACCGGCCGCGAGGGCTACAGAATCGTCTTTTTGGGCAATGGCGTTTTCGCCCTGTCTCGGGTAGAGCGCCGCCTCTGTTATCAAGGTGACGGATATTATCGTAACCTCCGCCGGCAATGGGACTCGGTGTGCGCGGATTATGATCCTAGCAGAACCGTATTTTTGCGGAATGAAAATATTCCGGCGAATGGCGTAATTTTTGTGGAAGATGACGTTTGGGTGGAGGGGGTGGTGGACCGGCAGGTTACTTTGGCGGCCGGGCGCTTGCCGGCCATTCCTTCGCAGTACCGCGAGATTTATATTTCCGGCAATATCACCTATGCCGAAAGATCAAGCGACGATGTCTTGGGGCTGTTGGCTCAAGACGATATTATTGTCCCGCTCAATGTGCCGAATAATATGGAAATTGACGCCGCGGCGCTGTCGCAATTCAACCGTATCCGCCGGCCATATTACCGCCCGATCTACCCCAACGCTTTGCGCAACAGTTTGATTTTCTTTGGCTCACAAATATCGCGGCTGGGTGGCGGTTGGAAAGTGGTGAACCAGAGCGGCCAAGTTATTTCCGGTTTTATCAACACCAACCACACTTACGACGGCAACCTGCTCTATTCTCCTCCGCCCGGATTTCCAGTGGGGGACACTTATGAGTTGATTAGTTGGGAAGAAGTTGAATCATGATACACGATGCACGCAGCATGACGCATTTTCACGATACACGAGGCACACAGCATGACTCATGATAATCATGATGCATGATGCACGCAGCATGACTCATAACGCGAATTGTAAAATTGTGAAGTAGATGTGAGTACATTTCATAAACAATTAAAAAACAAGACGCATCAATTTATTATGCTCGTTTATGATTTGACTGAATCGTTTCCTAAATCAGAGCTGTATGGCACAGTAAGCCAGTTGCGTCGAGCCGCGGTGTCGGTAATGTTGAATTATGTTGAAGGATTTGCGAGGATAAAATTAAAAGTTAAATTAAATTCATACGAAACTTCGTACGGCTCAATTCGTGAATGCAAATATCTGTTATTTTTGGCTTGTGAACGAAAATGGATTATTAAAGAGGAGTACATTAAAGTTTTTGCCATTACAGACGAAATTTCCGCCATGCTCTGGTCACTGATTGATGGTTTAGAAAAGGAAATTAAACTAGATGAAGCATGAACACTATATAGATGGTGTCTCGCATATCGTGGTTTTGTGTCGTGCTGTGTGCATCGTGTATCGTGACAATGAGTCATGCTGTGTGTATCGTGTGTCGTGAGAAAACGATTGTCTGTTCCACAATTCTGTGCTAAAATTAAAGGCGTATGGAACACACCCAAACAGCTAACGTCAAAAAAGCCGTCATCACCGTCGCCGGGCTCGGCACTCGTTTTCTTCCCGCCACCAAAGCGGTGATGAAATGTTTGTTACCGGTTTTGGACAAGCCGGTGATTCAGTATATTGCCGAAGAAATGGCCGATAGCGGAATTAAAGAAATTATTTTTGTCGTGAGTCCTGAACATCAATCCCTTAAAGATCATTTTAAACGGGATTTTGTTTTGGAGAGCGCGTTGAGAAGGGCGGGCAAACTGGATCGGATAAAATCGCTTAATGATTTGATTGCCAAAGTTAAATTTAGCTACGCGGTTCAGCCTAAACCGTTTGGCAACGGGCACGCTTTGCTCTGCGCGCGGAATTTAATCGGCGATGAGCCGTTTGCTTTTTCTGATGGCGACAGCATTATTGATTCCAAGGTACCGGCGATTAAGCAGATTTTAAAAGTTTATTATCAGTATGGGGCATCGGTGATTGGGGCGCAGAGAATTAAAGATAAAAAAGTAATGATTACCAAGGGAAATGTTTTTGCTAAAGAAATTAGAAATAAGAAACTAGAAACTAGTCCGCCAGCTGGCGGATTGAAACTGCATTTGATTAAAAAGTTGGTGGAGAAGCCGGATATTGATCATGTTTCGCCGCAGGGGTTGATTGTGGGGGGGATGCGGTATGTGTTTACTCCGGATATTTGGCCGGTTTTGAAACGGTTAAAACCGAGCCGTGAGGGAGAAATTTGGCTTTCGGAAGCGGCCAACGCGTTGGCGCAGAAGAGGCCATTTTATGCGTATGAATATGAGGGAAAATATTTTGATACGGGCAATCCGCGAGCTTTATTAAAGACCGCGGTTTATTTCGCGGAGAAGTTTTCATCCGGAGTAGCGAAATGAACCCGATAGGGTGAATTTCGCGCCGTTGACAAATCAGGTTAATAGAACACGGATTTAACGAATTAAACTGATTTTAACGAATTTTTGGCCAATTTAATCGTAATTCGTTCCAATTCGTTAAATCTGTTCAATCCGTGTATCTATTTACGTGTCTTTGAATAATTACGTTTCGTAATTCACGGTAATTGGTAAATGGAAATTGGTAAATTAAGTTGATATGAGGAAAATTTCTATAATTTTTATTATTGCCGCGGTTTTTGTTTTTGTTTTCTCCGCTTTATCCGTCTATGCGCAAGATGAAGATGGAGCGGTTGCGGACGGTTCTTCTTCACAGGTCGCACAAGGACAACCTGGTACCTGCCAGTGCCATTATTCTGTTTCTGGTTTACTTTGCAATACAGAAGGCGACATTGCAGTAACAATAGGCAGCTCGATTTCTGTCGCGGATGTGTTCGAAATGATAGATATTCCACTCAATTGCAGTATAGTCGCGAACTTTGCTCGGAATTTTATTTATAATGATAGTAGTTATAGAAATCAATTTCAAGTTACTAGTGAGAATTGCGCTGGAGTCAATACCAGCGGAAATCAGCTATCGTATGATTATTCTTTGATTTGTACTGTTGAAGATGAAACGGCGACGGGAGGATCCTCTCCCTCGGACGGACAGAGTCAATCGGGTGGAGAAGGCGAACCGCAGCCCAACATCGCGACGGTCGTGAGCCGGCTCCAAAACCTCCAGCAGTTCAGCAATTTGCCTCCGAACAAAGAACTGCAGACTATGCTGGGCAAGTTTATTGGGTTTTTGATGGGGATTACCGGGGCGGCCGGGTTGGCTATGTTTATCTACGCCGGATTTACTTGGATGATTTCGCAGGGCGCCGCGGAAAAACAAAAAAAGGCGATGCAGATTATGATCTGGACATCGCTTGGCATTATCGCCACGCTTGCGAGTTATATTCTTGTCAAATTTTTGTTTGAGGCGTTTGGGATATAGAAATTGGAAACTGGAAACTGGAAACTGGAAATAAGCAACCAGCATTCAGTAAACGGCAATAAAGCAGAGTAAAACAAAAAGAAACTAGAAACTAGAAACTAGAAACAAGTGTTTGACGCCAAATTACCAATTACCAGTTTCGTGTTTCTATTCTAGTTGAATTCAAAGCGCGTATGAGGAGAGATAAAAAAATAATACTTGCCGGCGCCGTTGTTTTGGTTAGTTGTTTTTTTTATTCAAAGATTGTTTTGGCAGAAAATTTAGACGATACACGGAGATCGTTTGAGCAGGTAGAAGAGGAGGAATCAACAAGAGTGGGGACATGCCTTTATGTTTTGTATGACGGAGAAGGGGCGTCTGCCCAGCCCATCGGGCCGCAGTGTGATTATGTCATGGATTATGAACTTGATGATTACGCAGAAGTAGGGGGGGAGGGAGGTACCGTTTTCAGAAACAATCCTTTTAGAAGCGGGGAGGCGGCTTGTGTTCAAAGGCGATGTAACGGGGATATTTACAGCGGCAATCATCGCGGGTGCGGATATAATGAAGGCCTTTCGCCTGATTGCGACGGAAGAATTCAGCGATATCGCGAGTTTAATCAGCCAATAGTTGAGGATCAAGAGCGACAAAGGGCTATACAAGCGGGAGAAGAGGTGACGCCGTATGGTTTTTATGGGATTGATGTAGACAGGTGCCAAGTTGATAATGATGTCCCGGCGTCCATTCGCACATATTTGTTATTAGAAGAAGAGGAACCAGCATGTAAATGCCGAGTTAGATTTGTTGGCACATTTAATGAAAATCAAAGTTATGATGGAAACAGGAATGCGTGCGGATTGGATCAGGAACAATATTTTCCATTCTATGAGGCCATTGATCCTATCCAATTTTTTACTGAAAATGTTCTTCTTCAGTTTAATCAGCCTTCTTTTTTTAGATCCAACGGTGAGGCTGGGCGATGTCTGCCGATTCGGTTTACTGATGAAGAACAAGGGCGGATCGTTTCTAATCCTATATTAAATAATCCAGAAGTAAGATTTTTACATCTAGAAGATCAAAATAACCCAGAGAATTACGAAGAGGTCGCGAATGGGCTGCGGGTGCTTCTTTCAGGCTACAGATTCTGCAATCAAGATAGCGTCTTTACCACTTTCAAAGAAATCACTCTTAATCCTTTTATTCTTGGCCCCAACCCTGTTCTTCCAGAACCGCCAGAACCGCTCACCGGGTACCAAGGCATACCTTTTTCTCTGCCGGACGCCACCTCTTTGAACCAATTTTTTAGCGGCACCAGCTTGGCGCAGATAGTCGGACGATTGCTGAATTTGGCTTTTGTGTTTTTTGTGGGCGCCGCGGCATTGGGTATGTTTATTTATTCCGGCGTACTGGTGATGACCGCCGCCGGAAACGCGGAAAAGCACAAGAAAGCGTTCCAAATCATGCTCTGGACAACCCTTGGCGTTATTGCGATGCTCTCTGCTTATATTATTGTTAGTTTTGTGTTTGGGGCGTTTGGATGATCCGACAACCATGCCCATGACACGACAACCCTACCCGCCAGCCATTGACGCGAGCAACCCTACCCCCGCCCTCCCCCAACCCTGTCTACAACCCGACAACCCTACCCCCGCCCTCCCAAAACCCTGCCCACCACCCGACAACCCTACCCCCGCCCTCCCCTTATGAAAGGGGAAGGGGGAAGGAATGGTGTGTAAAAATCTTACTTTTTAATTCACTCGCAAAGCCCCTTTCCCTTCATAAGGGAAAGGGGTTGGGGATAGGGTTGATCGCGGACTACCAATCAGAGCATTACTATGCGCACGCCCTTTAAACAGTATAAACAGCTGATAAATGAGAGAGCCAGACAATTACGCAACAACCCAACCCCAGCTGAAGCGAAATTTTGGGAAGATTTAAGAAGAAGGCAATTTTGCGGTTTAAAATTTCTTCGACAACACCCCATTCTTTTCCTCGCCAATAATCGCGTTCATTTCTTCCTCACTGATTTTTATTGCCATAAATATAAACTAATAATCGAAATAGACGGCGATATTCATGATAAAAAAGAACAGCAAGAATATGATCTGATGCGAGAAGAAACATTAAAAGAAATGGGATTTAAAATTTTGAGATTTAAGAATGAAGAGGTGGTTCAAAATATAGATTTGGTAATTAATAAATTAGAGCGTTACATTTAAAAAATTATTATTGTTTGGGATAAGAAACAGCGAAATTTTGAATAGAAAAAAATAGGTTGTTCGTAGTTCGACAACCCTACCCCCGCCCTCCCCTTATGAAAGGGGGAGGGGGAGGGATGGTGAGTTGAAATCTTACTTTTTAATTCACTCGCAAAGCCCCTTGCCCTTCAATAAGGGAAAGGGGTTGGGGATAGGGTTGATCGCGGATTACCAACTAGAGTTTCATTATTTCCTATTTCCCATTATTTCAATCGTTATTTCCCTATTTCCTATTTCTATTATTTTTGCTATAATATCCCCGTATGCTAAAAAAATATTCTCTTTTTTTAATAATATTCTTTTTTCTTTTAACAGCTGGTTTTGGTTGCAAAGGATTGACATCGGAACAGCAGGCCGCGGTTAAGCCGATAACTTTGAATTACTGGACGGTTTTTAATGATGTGCTGACATTGAATGAATTTGCCGCGGAATACAAAAAGATCCGGCCGTATGTAACTGTCAATGTGCGGCAGGTGCGGCAGGGCGAGTTTGATAATTTGTTTGTCAACGCTCTGGCTGATGATGTGGGCCCGGATATCGCGTCAATCCATATTTATGATTTGGGTAAATATCAAAACCGGCTCGCGGTTATGCCTCCGGCGGTAACGGTCGCGAATATATATGTAAAAGGAGAATATGTAAAAGAAACTATTGTAGAGCAGAGCATAGAGGCCATGCCGAGCTTGTCTAATATTCAGCGGGATTTTGTCAGCGCGGTTCAAGGTGATATAATTATGGACGGCGGAGTTTACGGGCTTCCTTTGGCATTTGATACTTTGGCAATATATTATAATCGGGATCTGCTTGACAAGGCAGGCATTCCGGAGCCGCCGGCGACTTGGGACGAGTTTCTTGACGCGGTGAAAAAGACGACCAAGTTTAATAAAGACGGAGACATCATCCAATCGGGCGTTGCCATGGGCGTTGGCAACAATATCAGCAATGCTTTTGACATCCTGTCGCTCTTGATGCTGCAAAACCGAGTGACAATGGCGCAAGGCAAGACAATTACTTTCGCGGCCGGGTTGAATCGCGGGGCCGCGAATCATCCGACTTTGCAGGCTCTGCGCTTTTATACGGATTTTGCCCAGCCGACCAAAGACGTGTATTCATGGAACGAAGATCTGGACGACGCGCTGACCGAATTTTTGCTGGGCAAGAGCGTATTTTATCTGGGTTTTGCCTACGATCGAGCCAGAATCCGTTCCCGCGCCCCGTGGATGAATTTGGAAGTTATTTCCGCGCCGCAATTGAATGAATCAGCGCCGGTGAATGTGGCGAATTATTGGGTTGAGTCGGTGGTGAAAAAATCAGAAAATCAAAATGAAGCATGGGATTTTATCCGTTTTATAACTACCGATAATAATATAAAAAGATACACTGACCGGACTGGCCAGCCGAGTCCCCTTCGGTCGCAGATTGCGGATCAGGCAGAGAGCCCGATTTTGGGGCCGTTTGCTTCGCAAGCCTTGACCGCGCAGAATTGGTACCATGGCAAAGATATCGCTTCGGCCAAGAAAGCTTTCGCGGATTTGGCGCATGCCCATCTCCAGCCATACGGCGCGAACGAGAATCCGCTGGAGCGGGACGCGAGGCTGGTTGATTGGGCGGCGCAGGTGATACAGCAGACGATGTAGCGATGGTGGAAATTGTCCCGCAGTGAGCCCCGTAGCGAACGGGGCCCCGACTCCATTGCGGGGCGGGATCCCGCTCACTGCGGGAGAAATTAGAAATTGTAAATATCGAAGATTAAGATTGAGATTGAGATTGGAAGTTCGTAATTTTCTTTGATTACGATACCCTGTCCGCAATAAGGAGTATCAGATTGAGCTCGCGCGAAATCTGATTGGCTAATCGGTTGAATTTCGTGCGAACTCAATTCCACATTCCACTTGAACACAAAGCATTAGTAGGCGTTGTTCTAACACTATGGCAAGCAAGATATTATTTAAAAAAATAAATTGGAAGTTAGTATTATTTTTTTTAGCGTCGTTTTTAGTTATTATGGCGGCGCCTGTGTCTGTTGCTGCGGAAGATTGTGTAGAGGGAGCGGTGGGTGATTACGCGGTAATAGAGTGTTCAGAAACTTGCGATAATGGAGATAAAGAGGGATATGAATTTGCTAATCTAATATCAAATGAAGTGTGTACGCCTCCGACACAGATATGCTGTATATTTAGCAATAATCCGCCTGATGATAACGGCACTGATGGGGAAGGGCAAGCACCGGCCGGCGGTTCGGGCGGTTCAGCATCTGGCGATTCGGAAGAGAGTCTTGGGACAGGTATTATCAATCCGTGCGCTTTGCGAAATCCGCCGACTGACAGCGAGGGAATTGGCGGGTATTGCGATGATGTGAATGATCTCTTGGTCCAGTTGATTATGATCGCCGAAAACATGTTTAAGGTGGTGGGGGCGTTGGCTTTTTTCTTTTTTATCTATGGCGGATTGACTATTTTGCTGTCTATGGGAGACGCTTCAAAAGCGAAAAAAGGGCATCAGATATTGCTCTCGGCTGTCATTGGCCTGTTGATCGCCTTTAGCGCGTATTTGTTGATTGATTTTGTGCTGGACGCGATGGGGGTGGTAGAGGGGTTTAGGGGGATTGGGTGATTTTTTACAATGTCATTCCGAGCGAAGTGAACGAGCTCGCGCGAGTGAACGCAGTCGAGGAATCCCTTAACGCATGTAATCATGTAATATAGACGCTGTTGCAAATTCACTCGTTAAGGGATTCCTCGACTCCGTCCCGATGCGAATCGGGACTACGCTCGGAATGACATTGGTGCCAAACGCGTAAGTCCTAAGCTTAATAAAATCGCAGTACAGCCGAAAAAATCAACAAGACTAATTTCTCCCGCAGTAAGCGGGATCCCGCTCGCTGCGGGACAATCACCAATCACCAATCACCAATTTCCAATTTCCAATTTCTAGTTTCTAATTTCCAATCACTATCACTATGAATCGTCCAATCCGAATAACAATTTTTATTTTCTTTTTGGTGATTTCTTTGTTTGTTGGTATGGGTGTTGTTAAATCAGAAGTAGCGACCCAGTCAGCATCAGGCGCTGGCACGTATCAACCATCGCCTCCGGTGCGGCTGGACAATCCTTTGGGAGATGATAATAAAGATATTCCTACCATTATTGGAAACGCGATAAAAGTGATATTGGGATTGCTCGGGACCCTTACCCTTTTTGTTTTTGTTGACGGCGCTTTTAGTTGGGTTACTTCGGCGGGTTATCCACAGCGGGTGCAAAAAGGCGCGAAAACAATGCTATTTGCGGTCGCGGGTCTATTTATTATTTTTGCGTCTTATGCTATGCTAGAGGTGTTGTTTAGAATAATGGAAACGAAGGGAGGGTAGTTGGCACCAATGTCTGGCACCAATGTCATTCCGAGCGAAGTGAATCCCGATTCGCATCGGGATGAACGCAGCCGAGGAATCCCTTAACGAGTGAATATGCAACAACGTTGGTATTGTGTCTACATTAGGACTTACGCGTTTGGCATCAATGTCATTCCGAGTCCATTCGACTTCTTTCGGTCGCTCAGGGCAGGCTCGGAGCCGAGAGCTTGCCCTGAGCGAAGCCGAATGGGAATCCATTAACGCACGGTTTATGTGGATATTACATTAGCGTAGGAACCTTCTTTAAGGGATTCCTCGACTGCGTTCACTCGCGCGAGCTCGTTCACTCCGCTCGGAATGACAAACGCGTAAGTCCTAATCTTAACCAAGAAAGGGGGTGAGAACATGTATAGAATAGCAACATTAGCAAAATACAAATCAACTGTCATCGTGGCAATAGCGATAGCAATGTCGGTGGTAATATATTTGGCCGGAGCGCCGACAGCATACGGCGCTTGTACTACCAACGCGGAGTGCGTGGCCAGCGTGGGCGCTGGTTCAACGTGCGTTGGGGGCGCATGTACGGTAGTTGCGGGAGCAACAGTAGGCAGCACATGTGATCCTGTGACTGATCCATTTTGCATCAAGCCTATCCAAGATACAACCAAGCTTGGCAAACAAGGTTTGCAGACGACTGTGGCAAGCATTATCAATGTAGCTTTGAGCTTGCTCGGCATCGTCGCGGTGGTGATTATATTAGTTGGCGGATTCAAGTGGATGTTGGCTGGCGGAAATGACGAGAAGACGCAGGAAGCGCGCAAGCTGATCTTTGCTGGAATTATCGGTTTGGCGATAGTATTGTCAGCATTCGCGATTGCCAAGTTTGTTCTTAAAGCTCTTTCGGATGCTACGATGTCAGGCACGGTGCCGCTTTAATCCGTCTACGCCTGCGGGCTGCGCCGGACAAGTTCCGTTTAATAAAATTTCAAAGGGGGCAGAGCAATGGATCATATCTAAAAGATACCTCTGCCCCTTCTTGAGGGTAATTGTTGTCAGATCATTGTTTAATGATTGATGATCAATGGTCAGAAAATGTTTTTGTCTGGTTATTGATTATTAGCGTTGGCCGATAGGCGATAGGCGATACAACTTTACAACTTTACAACTTACTACTAAACAACCACTAATTAAAAAAAAATATGCCATACGCAAAAAAACGAATTTTATCCGTTCTCATGACTGCCAGCGTTGTTGTTTTTACGTTGTTTTTGTTCCAGCCGGCGCTTGCCGATCCTTTAGTAGAGGGCGGTAGTGGCTGCACAGAGTTTGACCCAAGCGATCCGTATGGAATAAAATGCGGAGAAGCTACCAAACTTTCCACCACTGACCCGCGCCTTTTGGTCGGACGGATTATCAATGTCGCGCTCAGCCTGCTCGGGATACTCTCGGTGGTCATCATTGTTTACGCCGGATTCAAGTGGATGACATCGGGCGGAAACGAGGAGAACGCGAAAAGCGCGCAAAAGATTCTCATGGCCGCGGTTATCGGCCTGGTTATTATCTTGTCCGCGTACGCGATCAGCAATTTTATATTAAAAGAGCTGTATAAGGCAACGACCGGAGAGAGCGCGTATCCGCAATAATAAAATATACCCCAGTGTCATTCCGAGCGTAGTCCCGATTCGCATCGGGACGGAGCCGAGGAATCCCTTAACGAGTGAATATGCAATAGCGTCTATATTATTACATGCGTTAAGGGATTCCTCGGCTCCGTTCATCCCGATGCGAATCGGGATTCACTTCGCTCGGAATGACAAACGTGTAAATCCTAATTATTTCCCCATTTCCCCATTTCCAATTTCTAATTTCCAATTTATGTTTAAAACAAAAACCGCGTTTATTATTTCAGCAATCATTTTTTCTTTTGTATTTTTTGTACCCCTGACAGCAACCTTTGCGGGAGATTATGGCCTTAGCGAGACGGCCACGGCGGCCGGTCTTATTCCCAAATATCAAGGCTCAATGATGGTCCTAGCCGGCAATGTTATCGGCGCGGGTCTATCTATGATTGGCGTCTTGTTTTTTGTCTTGATGGTCTACGCCGGGATTCTCTGGATGACTGCCCGCGGCAATGAAGAGCATACCAAGAAGGCGCTGAATACCATTATCGCGGCGTCCATCGGCATGGTGATTGTGCTGGCGTCTTATGCCATTACCAGTTTTGTCTTAAAAAGCGTGGAAGGCGGAGCGATTGGCAGTGAAGCGGTGGAAAGTGGTGGAGATAGTATGGGTAATACTGGAACTGGTGCTGATACATGTCCTTCTGGCACGCACCTAATGGATGATGGAGAGTGTATGGCTAATAGCGTGGAAGGCGGAGCGATTGGCAGTGAAGTGGAGCAGGATGTTCCTCCTGTTCCTCCTGTTGAGGGGGGGGGTATGTGAAAGTACTTCTGACTGCACTGGTGAACAATTATGCGATTTTCTACGTAATATCTGTATTACCCCGCAGCAAGTAGGAGAGCGGTGCCAGACAATGGGGGCAAGATGTGCCGAAAGTTTAGTGTGTTATAGAGGTGTTTGTATCATCCCCGCCATTTAATCTCCACCTGTCTCAACGGAGGGTAGTGCAGTATACAATTTTATGTTATTCGTGAATCGGAAAAGATTAGTAATCAGCATATTTATATTTGGAATATTAGTTTTAGCTCCTTTGTTGGTTTTTGCAGAACCCCCTCCTAATGTCCTCGATGCCGGCCGTTTTTTAGGGGAGACTGTTGATCGGACTGGCGTGGCGAAAACAGATGTGGTGAGCGCCACCGGAGAGGCAGTGAGGATATTGTTAACCACGGTGGGCATATTCTTTTTTGTACTAGTGTTCTATGCCGGATTTCGCTGGATGACGGCGCGGGGAGAAGAAGAAGCCGCGACCAAAGCGCGAAAGACTCTGATCGCGGCGGTTATCGGTTTGGTCTTGATTGTCAGCGCGTACGGGATGTCGGTAATTGTGTCTACTGGACTTTTGAAAGGAACGGAGCCGTCTGAAGAACCTGCGGGAAGCATTGGCGGCGGGTATGATTCCGGCAGTGTGGAGACCGGATGCTGTTTTGACGAGGTGCAAAGGCAAAGAAGCAATGAATCGTGGGATTTTCTTGATTCGCCAAACAAGTATTGGACCTGGCGCATCACCACCCAAGAGGATTGCCGAGCGCGGGGAGAAACTCCGGAACCGCCGGAAGATGTGTTAGTTGGTCCCACGCACTGGGATTGGCGCGGAGATTTGAATGCCGAAGGGTGTGAAGCAGAATTTGAACGGCGTTACGCGGAGGATATATTTTGACTGTGAAATTGTGAAACTGGAAATTGGAAATTAGAAATTGGAAAGCGATTGGTTGACGTCAATGTCATTCCGAGCGAAGTGAATCCCGATTCGCATCGGGATGAACGCAGCCGAGGAATCCCTTAACGAGTGAATATGCAACAACGTTTGTATTATATCTATATCATGGCCAGCCCGAGCGGCACACTTTATATCGGCGTCACCAACAATATCGCGCGAAGAAACTTTCAACACAGATTCAAATTAAACAACGGTTTTACCAGAAAATATAATTGTTCAAAATTGATATATTGGGAAGAATATCACGACATACGTGAAGCAATTGCCAGAGAGAAACAATTGAAAAAATGGTCAAGAAAGAAGAAAGAAACATTGATTAAGCAGAAAAATCCGCATTGGGAAGATTACGGGAGCTTGTTAATAAACGCGCGTTAAGGGATTCCTCCACTCTCCGCCAGCTGGCGGATCGGTCGGAATGACAAATGTGAAAACGCGCGTTAAGGGATTCCCCTCGGCGGAGTTTATCCTGAGCGCAGCCGAAGGGCTCAGGGCAAGCTCTCGGCTCCGAGCCTGCCCTGAGCGACCGAAGGGAGTCGAATGGGCTTGGAATGACAAATGCGTAATTCACAGAAATCTATGAAATACACTATCTTCATCATTATCTTTTTTTCAACAATATTGTTTGTTCCGTCTGGCGCGCTGGCAGAGGGGAGTCTTGGCGACGCGAAGTTAAATCTTGGCAGCGCCGGCGCGCGAGCAGGCACGGCTAAATTGGATAATATCGGCAGTATAGCGGGAAGAGCGATAAATATCGCTCTAACGCTATTGGGTTTGGTTTTTCTTATTTTAATGGTCTATGCCGGCTATCTGTGGATGATCGCCCGCGGAGAAGAAGAAAAAGTGAAAAAAGCGCAAAAAATTATTATTGACAGCTTGATCGGCCTAGTGATTGTGATCTCCGCGTACGCGATTACGTTTTTAGTGATGAGCAAATTTGGAAATTAGTGATTGGAAATTGGAAATTGGAAACTGGAAATTAGAAACTGGAAATTGGAAATTAGAAACTGGAAATTGGAAATTGGAAATTAGAAACTGGAAATTGGAAACTGGAAACTGGAAATTGGAAACTGGAAATTGGAAACTGGAAACTGGAAATTGGAAATTAGAAATTGGAAAATGGAAAATGGAAAATGGAAAATAGGTTGAATTACGAAACACTGTGAGAGGTTATGAACTTGTAGCGAGTTATTTTAAATATTGCACTTTACGTGGCCAAAAAATTTGTACATATTTTGGGCTGTCATTCCCGCCCCCGCTTGCGCGAGGATAAACTCCGGCGGGAATCCAGTCGTAAGGCGATTGCTGGATTCCCGCCTCCGCGGGAATGACAGTTGTGAAAACTCGCTATGAGTTCAAAGTAATTTCCAATTTCCAGTTTCCAATTTCCAATTTCTATTTTCCAATTTCCAATTTCTATTTTCTCCCGCAGTAAGCGGGATCCCGCTCACTGCGGGACATTTTCTAATTTCCCTATTATTATGAAAAAATTAGTCTTGGTATCAAGTTTATTGTTTTTCTTTGTTTTAACTCCGATAACGGTCAGCGCCATTGATCTTGGCGATAATCTTTTGAAAAGCGCGGCGAGAGAAGCGGGTTATGACGCGGCTGGGACCACGGAAACGACTTTTGCCCAAAAGATTGGCGTTGTGGTGCAGACCGCGATGGCTTTTTTGGGCATTATCTTTACCGCGCTTTTGGTTTACGCCGGATTTACTTGGATGCTGGCGCGCGGGGATGAAGAAAAAGCCAAGAAAGCGCAGGGGATTATCCGGATGGCGATAATCGGGCTGATTATCATTTTGGCGTCGTACAGCATTTCTTATTTTGTGTTAAAGGCTCTGCTTTAGAAAGCCCGCTTCATTGCGGCTTCCGCTCTGGGTGACGTGCTTAAATTACTTTGAATTACGAAACTCCTAAAATTGTCATCAAATTGTCCCACAATGTAACAATGACCAGTGATAAATCAGCAATCTGAAATCTAAAATCTAAAATTAGTAAACTCTTAAACTCTTCAACCCATAAACCCAAACGATATGAGAGGGGCAATTATTTTCAGTATCATGATTTGTATTGCAGCGGTGGCTATTTTTTTGTTTAGCTATGTCCCGGTATTTGCGGATGAGGCGGCAGATTCAGGATTGAGCGGCCAAGTTTTGGGCCAGCTCAATGCCGGCGCCGGGGCGGAAGCAACAGAAAAACCGCTTGATCCGCGTCTGATTGTTGCGTATGTAATTCAGGTGGCGCTTGCTCTATTGGGAATTATTTTTATTTTTCTTTTGCTCATGAGCGGATACTGGTTCCTTACCGCCCGCGGCGAAGAGGAAAAAGTAAATAAAGCCAAATCAACCGTAACTCGCGCGATAATCGGACTTTTGGTCGTTATGCTGGCATATGCTCTAGTAGCGTATTTGCTTGGCGGATTAGAGGGGGTGGTCAAAGATGGTAATAATTTTTTTAGCAGAAGAAGGCTTTAGAGGATTTAAATTAGTGATTGGAAATTGTCCCGCAGCGAGCGGGATCCCGCTCGCTGCGGGAGAAATTAGAAATTAGAAATTAGAAACTGGAAATATGAAGAAAAAAAGTTTATTTTTTTTGGCGCTATTGATTGTTGCGGGTTTTTTGCTGGCAAGTTTTTTTCATTTTACGCCGGTTAGGGCGCAATCGGATATTCAAGCCCAGACCGAAGCTTTTGCCGGGCCGGAGGGGGCGGGATTTGTAGAATCAAACCAGCAACAGCCGGAAGATCCAAGGTATTTATTCGGATTATTTATCAGAGTCGCGTTTGGCTTTCTCGCCATAGCAATGGTTGGTTATCTGATTTATGGAGGTTATTTGGTTATGACGAGCGGGGGGCAGGAAGAGAAGATGACCAAAGGCAAAAAAACATTGTTTACCGCGATATTGGGCAGTATCATTATATTATCTGCGTATAGTATTACCATATATGTTTTCAAAATCGCCAAAGGCGAGAGCGGATGGGAAGAAGGCATCCATGTCCGTCCGGATGAAACCGCGCCGCGGGATATTCGCGACCAGCGAAGCGATAGAGATGTACTTTGCTGGTGGATTTTTTGCTAGAAATGATTGAGAGATATACCCCTTCGCCTTATTAATTCCGATCCGCCTTTTGGGCGGATTAAATTCTAATTATTTTGTTAAGTTTTAGCTATAATTTAACGTTAAGCTACGGGGTATTATACGGAATTTAAATAGCAATTGAGTATAAATAAAAAAAGACTCATGGGATCAAACAGAGTCTTTTTTTGTATTGTCGTTTTAGGCTGTAAAAGCTATTTTATATCCAATCTTTTTTCAATCACATCCTGACTTGAGCAAATTAGTACTGCGTCTATGCATAAAATTCCTTGTAAATAAGCCCTCTTTCCCTCAGTCTTTATAGAAATATAGCGACTTTACTTGATATTTAGAAACATATTGCTTAGTACCACAAAAATGATTTTTTTTAACCAATTTTTGCTCTATTAAGCCAAATTTATTTTTACTAAAAACAGTTTGCACAAGTCAGGACTCGCTATGCCCGTCTGTCCGCAGACCCAAGATGACAACCGCGCCAGGGATGGCAGCCCGACAACTCATCCTCTGTCTCCTTCCCTTATGAAGGGAAGGAGGACTCATTAAGAGGGTTTTTGTCCTTAATTCAATCGTTAATATCTTTTCCTTTTTGAGAAAGGGAAACCAGCGATTAAATTTTAGTTGATCTTGCTTAACGGGTTCCCTTTCCCTTCATAAGGGAAAGGGACAGGGATAGAGTTGTCGGGCTGCCGCGTTGATCGGTTTTCCACCCAACAGGGGAATGTCGCCGAACGCCATTTTGTCATCAACTTGTCATTCCCGCCCCCGCCTGCGCGAGGATAAACTCCGGCGGGAATCCAGAAACATGGCTAACTTATAAGTAAGACGAGGCGACTGGATTCCCGCCTCCGCGGGAATGACAAAAATAGGCTATTTCGTAATTCAAAGTACTCAATCAATGTAGACGTAATACAAACGTTGTTGCATATTCACTCGTTAAGGGATTCCTCGACTTCGCCCCGATGCGAATCGGGACTCCGCTCGGAATGACAAATGGGTAAGTCCTAATCCAATCTTTTCTCAATTACGTCAAGGATAATTTTTGCCGCGTTTTTTACTTCGTCTATTTGCGGTTTGGGAGCGGGAGGGTGATGCGCGTAATACAGCAGGTCGGCGCTGTTCCTGGCCACATTTCCCATGCCGTTTGATAAAATATAATCCGCGTTATGCTCCTCTTGCCCGGGAATGGGATCAATTATTATTATCGGCTTGCCAAGGGTAATGCATTCGGTGGCGGTGATTCCTCCGGGTTTGGTAATAATGAGATCAGACAGGCGCATATATTCGTCAATGGCGTCGGTCCATCCTAAAGGGTAAAATTTTATCTGGCTGGGTGGTTTGAGTTTTTTCAATTTGTTTTCCATTTTTTTATTTTTTCCGGCAATGGCGATAATATTTATTTGTTCCGCCAGACCAAAAAGGATTTTTATTATTTTACCAATCTTGGTTGTGCCATGGCCGCCGGATAAGACAAGAATAGTTTTGCGAGTTTTGTCAATGTTATAATTTTGCTGCAGTCGGGCGATGGATTTTTTTTCGTAAAACGCCGGATCAACCGGTATGCCGCTCACAAAAATATTTTCTTGCGGAATGCCTTTCTGGTTCAGTTTCCATTTTATTTTTGGGGTAGCGACAAAATAATCTTGATTTTTTGAACTGATCCACAGCTCATGCGTGTTGTAATCGGTGATAATAGTGCCGATTGGCAGTTTTATTTTATTTTTTTCAATAAAGTTTACAATAGTATTGGCAGAAATAAGGTGCGTGCAAAGAACATAATCCGGTTGATATTTTTTAACAAAAAGAAGCAGTTTTTCTGAATTCATTTTTTCTATTATTTTTGCAAATTGCGCAAATTGTTTTTTTCCTCTCGGCGTGTCGGCTTTTCGGTATAAAAAGCCATAAAGTTCCGGCCATTGGCTCGCCATTATAGCATAAGCGCCAAAAACCGCTTTTCTGGTGGCCAGATTGGTATAATCAACCAGATCAATGTGTTTTGCTTCCAGCTTGGGATAAAAAAGCCTGGCGGTTTTTTCTATTGCTTCAGCGGCCCGCACATGGCCCGAGCCGGCGGAAACGGAAATGATCAGAAGTTTTTTCATAAATTACTTGGATTCAACTTTTTAACGCAACAATACTATCTGTAATTGTCATAAGGAGCGCCGAATTGAATGTCGCAGTGAAATTCGGCTGGCAAATCAGCAAAAGGGTCAAATTTCTCCGCCGATTGGCGGATCAATTTGACACTCCACCTATTGTACAAGTGTGGCGTTAGATTTTGGAGTCAAACTTATCCAAAAATCAAAAGAAACATCATGATTCCAATGCCAGCCATAAAAGCAAGCAGTTGAAGCAATGATTGGGATGTCTGGATTTTTTCTTTGTGGAGCTCTGGTATCAGATCGCTCCCCGCAATGTAGATAAAGTTGCCGGCGGCGAAAGGGATTAAGAAAAAAGTGAGATTTTCTGTATATGAATTGAGCGCCAGCGCAACGATCGCTCCCGCGACTGCCAAAAGAGCGGTGGCAAAGTTTACCAGCAGAGCTTTTGCCTTGGTAAATCCGCCATGCAAGAGAACCCCAAAGTCGCCTATTTCTTGAGGAATTTCATGAAGGATTACCGCGAGAGTGGTGGCAATGCCAATCGGAATGCTGATTAGATAACTCGCGCCGATAATCAGTCCATCAATAAAATTGTGGATGCTGTCGCCGAAAAGATTGGTCAAAACGAATGGATGCAGATGTCCTTCTTCGCAATCGCCGTGATGGCAATGCCGCCAATGGATAATTTTTTCTACAATAAATAAAAATATAATTCCCAGGAGAATATAAAAAGAAGCCATTCGCCCCAATCCGCGCTCTCGCGCTATTTCCGGCAATAAATGAATAAATACATCTCCAAACAGGGCGCCGGCAGAAAAGCTTACCAGATAAAGCAGTATTTTTTTCAGTCTTTCAGCATTAATTGAAATGGCCAGCGCCCCGATAAAAGATATGAGGCTGACTAGAAAAACGCTTAATAACGCATATATTGTAATCATATAGATTTAGAAATTACCCGTTTGGCGTCAATGTCATTCCGGAATGACAAACAGGTAAGTACTAAGATTAATATTCACCATCTATTCTAACAGAAATAGATTAAATTAAAAAGATCCGCAACTAAAAAAGACCGCTAACAGCCTTTTTTTATTTAGACCCCTATTGGGGTGGCCAACGGGAATTGAACCCGTACTGCGAGTTCCACAAACTCGCGTGATAACCATTTCACTATGGCCACCCCGGTAGGGGCCTAGGAACGGGTGAAAGTATAGAGGGGAACCGGACGTTTGTCAATGTTAAGATTTTTTATAAATTCACCCGCTTATTTAATTCACCTAATTCACCTAATTTCTAATTCACCTAATAAAATATCCAATACCCAATATTTCACAAATAATCAGATAATCGACCAAGAAAGGATTTGGACGTTGGTAATTTGGGATTTTATTAGAAATTATTAACGTAGGTGAATAAACAAACGGGTGAATTATTTAGATCATTTATTCCCCATTCTCTCAAACGCCCGCAACACTTCCAGCGGCACGGCGAAGATGACGGTGTTTGATTGGTCAGACGAGAGATCATTGATGGTGGAAAGAGTGCGTAAGTGAAGGGCGCCAGGGGCGGAAGAAAGAATGCCGGCGGCTTTTGAGATATTGTCCGCGGCCATTACTTCTCCTTGCGACTTGATGATCACCGCTCTTTTCTCTCTTTCCGCTTCCGCTTGCTTGGCAATCACTCTTTGCATGTCATCCGGCAGAATGATGTCTTTTAGTTCCACGCTTTCCACTTTTATTCCCCAGGGATCGCTGGCTTGGTCAACAATGGTTTTGATTTTTTCCGCGGCGATTTCACGATTGGCCAAGAGATCATCAAGCTCCATCTGTCCGACCACATTGCGCATGGTGGTCTGGGCCAGCTGGCTCACCGCGTACCAAAAGTTTTCTACTTCCAGCACTGCTTTGGAAGCGTCCGACACTTTGTAATAAATGACGGCGTTGATTTTGGCCGAGACATTGTCTTTGGTAATGGCCTCTTGGAGCGGCACGTCCACGGCTTTGACGCGGATGTCAACTTTGGTCATGCTCTGAATGATGGGAATGATTAACCGCCAGCCGGGGTTAACGACCCGGACATATTTTCCCAGCTGAAATTTTACGCCGCGCTGGTATTGGTTCACCTGCCTGATACTGATGAGGAGGACGAAACCGACGATGACGGCGAGGATGAGGGGGGTGTTCATAGATGAGTGAGTTATGAATTATGATTATTTTTTGATTGCAGATTTTAGATTTATGATTTTTGATTGTTGGAATATAATTCACACACTGGCTAAATCTAAAATCATAAATCTGAAATCTAAAATCACAAGTGGGCCCAGCAGGAATCGAACCCGCATATCCAGCTTAGAAGGCTGGTGTTCTATCCATTGAACTATGGGCCCATCTGAAAATTCACCTAATTTCTAATTCACCTAATTCACCTAATAAAATTTCCAATTTCCAATTTTTTAATTTGACATTTTATTAGGTGAATTAGGTGAATTTTAACTCCCCCAGTTTACCTTTTTTTTGCTAAATTGTCAATCATTACCCCGTTCCTTCCCATGAAACCTCTTGTGCACGTTCCACAACTCTTTGTCTGTAATATGCGTATAAATTTGCGTAGTGGTGATTGACGAATGCCCTAGCATAGCCTGAACGCTTCTGATATCCGCGCCGTTTTGCAGTAAATCGGTAGCATAAGAATGGCGCAAGGTGTGCGGCGTTACCGATTTTGTTATACCCGCGGCCCGAGCATACTTTTGCACCGCTCGTTGCACCGATCGCGCCGTCAACGGCTGGTCAATTATTTCTTTATTTCCATATTTCTTTATTTCTTTTTTATTTCCGCTCCGTTTATCGTGTGAGACAAATAAGCAGGGATTAAAATCTTTACGCAACTCAAGATATTTTTTTACCCAATACTTCGCTTGTTCAGACAAAAATACCACCCGCGCCTTCCGCCCCTTGCCAATTACAGTAAATTCATCCTTTTTCAAATTGACATCTTCTTTTTTTAAATTAATCAATTCCGAAACGCGCAAGCCGGTGGAAAATAGAAGTTCCAGCAGGGCCTTATCTCTGAAGGCGATAAGGGAGGGAGAGTCGATTGGTTTATTGGTTGTAGTGTTGCGGTGTTGCGGTGTTGTAGTGTTGTGGTGTTGTAGTGTTGTGGCGCTAATGTGTTTCAGCGGCGCTTCCAAAATCGCGTTCAGATCGCTTCCTTCCAAAAAAGAAATATCCCGATCCGGCATTTTCATGAGTTCAATTTTTTCTGGAGAGAGGGTTTTGACATCGCGTTTGGCCAGATATTTCAAAAACGATCTTAGAGCGATCAGATGATAGTTTTGGGTATTTTTTTTGAGCGGATCGCCATGCGCGTCAATCAACCGGTTCAACCAGAGCCGGTATTTCCGAATCTCTTCACTGTTGATGTCTGAAGGATTTTTGTCGCCAAACCATTCCAAAAACCTCCGCAGATAAAAAGAGTAGTTTTCAATCGTTTTCTGGCTGCGGTTTCGCTCCACTTCAAGATGTTCCAGGAAGTCAATGATGAATTTTGGCAAGCTCTTCATAGATACGAAATACGAAAAAGTACGAAAATACGAAAACGAATACGGTTTATTTCGTAATTTCGTACTTTTTCGTATTTCGTATCCTCTATTGTAGATACGAAATACGAAAAAGTACGAAAATACGAAAACGAATACGGTTTATTTCGTAATTTCGTACTTTTTCGTATTTCGTATCCTCTATTGTAGATACGAAATACGAAAAAGTACGAAAATACG
>JBAZZL010000016.1:0-25063 GCA_041658785.1 Patescibacteria group bacterium | reverse complement strand
AGTTCTTCAACTTCTGCCGCATGTCCAATAAAAAGGACCTTGGTTTGTAGCCGGCGCTGGCCGATGATAATATTGTAAAGCAATCTCAAAATCGCGCTTATGCCATATCCAAAAATTACATTAAACAAAAGAATCGTTTTTGGAGAAAATGTTGCGTTTGGCAAGAGGTAAAAGAAGATAACGCCAACCACGAGGGAGAATAACGCCGTTTCCGTCAACCGGCGATATGTTTTGTAGTCATTGCGAACCCGCACGAGATCATATAATCCATTAATATAATTGATAGTCAGCCAGAGAATAAAGACAATAATAAAAACTGCCAGCTGCTGGTTGATATCATCCCAACTCGGCAATTTGACATATCTGATTGAAAGCCCGATCCATAAGCCCGCCAAGTAACCTGTTAGGTCACAGGCGACAAGAATCAATTGTCTTGTTCGGTACACAAGATTCATAATTGCATTTTGCGCGTAATTTTGATATAATTTTTTTATCAAATAAAACTCTTAAAAATTATACTTGAATTATGAGAGAAAAGCAAGATGTGTTAAAGTTTGTTGCATTTTTGGGCATAACGGCATTTTTTGTTTTTACTGCTTTTTCTTTTTCTTTTGCTTTGTCAGCAGAGCCGTCTATTTTAATTAATAACGGCGACACAAAGACAAAAATTCGAAAGGTGGCGCTTAAACTTTCCGGCCCAATCGGCGTGAAGCAGATGGAATTGTCTAATTTTGAGAATTTTTTGGATGCGAAGTGGGAAGATTACCAACAAGAGAAGACCTGGTATCTTGATTATGGCACCAGCACCAAAAAAGTTTTTGTCAGATTCAAAGATAAAGACAACAAGATCAGCGAATTGTATTATGATTCAATATTGCTTGAATCACCCGCGATGGTAGCGTTGGTAGAGATAAACGGCGGACAGGTATCCACTGATTCGCGCTATGTTATTGTCAGTTCAACCTATTCAGATGGAGTAGAGTTGTTTCGCGTAAATCACGAAAATTCATTCACCGGAATATCTCTTCAGCCGGTATCAAGATCAATAGTTTGGACTTTACCGGCCGGCAGCGGAAATAAAAGTATCTTTGCGCAGTTTAAAGATGCGAGCGGTGAAGTTAAAATTGTAGAAAAGAGAATTCAGTACACAGAGCCTGCCAGGCACATACCGGAAGGCAGCCGAATAAAAAGTCAGACAACTACAATTTATTATTTTGGATTTGACGGGAAACTCCATCCGTTTCCCGATTCAAACACCTATCATTCTTGGTTTTTGAATTTTGATGATATTGTGCAAGTGAGCGACACAAAGTTGCGCCAGTACAAAATTGGCGAATCCGTTTGCGTTCGAGCGGGCACATGGTTGGTAAAATTCAAATCACTGCCGCGCGTTTATGCTGTTGAACCTGGCTGCGTTCTTCAGCCGATCCGTTCAGAAGTTGAAGCTTATATTATGTACGGTTCATTGTGGCAGTACAGAATCGCGGAATTTGATCAGATTTACCAGACTTTGTATACGATTAAAAATTTTGATATTACCGACAAGGATAAAAAAATTGTTGACAATGATAAAGACGGAATAGACGCGGAAAAAGAAAAGGATTACGGTTCTAGCGATAAAAAGAGCGATACTGATGGAGATAAATTATCTGATTATGAAGAAATTGAATATTGGTTCACCGATCCAAATGACAGCGACACTGATGATGATGGATTTTTGGATGGAGAAGAAATTATGAAGAAATTTTCACCGCTGGGAGAAGGCGCTTTGCAAAATGCTCCAAAGAACAGCTATCCTTACCCTGTCGGCGCCTTGATTCAGGGAACGAATAATAAATATTATTATCTGGCAAGCGACGGGACGCTTAGATTGATAGAGAAAAATTTTATAAAAGATACTTTTACTTCCAATAATTTTCAAGAAAAATTTGCGATCTGGCCTCCGCTTGGATTATCATCAGTGCCAGAAATAAAAGGCGGTTTTGAATCCGCTGCCACCGAATTAATCAGACCTAAAATCTATAGTCAGGCTGGATATATTATTGATCTATAGACATCACATTCCAAAATCGGACTGAAAAGCCAGACACATCCGATAATCATTTCTGCCGCGAGGACTGTTTGAGTGAGAATACACGAGTTCCGCAGCAAAGAAATGATTAGCGGTTGTGCGGCCAGTTTGATTTTGGAATGTGAGTTCCATATGATCAGCAAGCGCGACATATTTTTTGTTTGGATGGCGATGGCCGGCATGTTAACGCCAATTTTTGTATTTGCGCGCACGCCAAACGATCCCGGGGTAACGCAGTGGAGCTATGAAGATACGGGAGCCTTTCGCGCCTGGGATAAGGCGACTGGGTCCAAGAAAGTCGTGGTTGCGGTTATTGACAATGGATTTGACCAATTTCATCCAGACTTACTAGATAATGTCTGGAAGAATCAAGATGAGATAGAAAATAATGGAATTGACGACGATAAAAATGGCTATATTGATGATGTTTGGGGGTGGAATTTCGTACAAGTAGATTTGGATGGCGACGGTCGCTTGAGTGAAGAAGAAGCGCGAGGAAACAACGATCCTAGGCCTGATTCATCCCGTTTGACTGCAAAAGAGTTGGAAGATGGAACAATTCATCATGGGACGTTGGTCGCCGGGATTATCGGGGCGGTTGGCAATAATCAGAAAGACGGCGCTGGACTGAATTGGAATGTTCGGCTGATGAATATAAAAGTGGTTGACAACGGCGGATCAGGCAGTTTGATGTTGTTGCCAAAAGCGATCAGATACGCGGTTGACAATGGGGCGGATGTGATAAATTTAAGCCTGATTGGCAGCACTCTGCCGAATGATCTCCCGAGCGCGATTGCTTATGCATACGAAAAAGGGACAGCGATCATATCAGCTGCCGGCAATGACAGCGGTTTGTATCTAAATGCAAATCCATTATATCCAATTTGCATAGACGCGGAGCAGTCCATTGAAACTGTTTTGGGGGTCAGCGCGATCGGTCGAGATCGGAAAATAGCCCAATTTTCAAATGTTGGCGACAAGTGCGTAGACATCGCCGCTCCCGGCGTGGACATCACTAGCACTTTGCGGTTTTCTCCCACCAATGGCCTTAAAGAGAGATTTGGCGGAAATTATTCAGGCACATCATTTGCCGCGCCGTTTGTAACTGCCGCGGCAGCTCTCGTCAAATCAATCCAGCCGAGCTGGGGGGCGGCTCAAATTTATGAAGCGATTCTCAGTACGGTCCATCATACTTCCGGGCAGGATGAAGCAATGTACGCAAATTTATTTGGCGCAGGCTTGGTGCAAATTGATAAAGCTGTTCAGTATGCTATTGATAGATTGAAGCAGGCGGGAGGGAAAAGCATTTCGACCAATGAAACATCCGGCGCCGCAGCTTCCAAAAATCAAATCATGAGCATTTCTTTGGCTGGTTTTGCCAGTCAATATGAATTGGGCAAAAGCGCGTTTAATTTTCAGCCTCTTTCTTCGGTTGAAGGCATAGACAACGCGGCCAGTTATGTTGATAATGGGAAATTATTTTTTGTCACTACCAAGCGTATTTCTGATAAAAAATCAGTTGTTTCATTTTATAATAAAAATTGGGCATTTATTAAGTCATGGCACATTGATGGCGTTGGCGCGGCTGAAATTAATATCGCGGATGTCGCGGGCGATGAAAAAGCGGAAATTATAATTACGCCCATGTATCCTGATAAAGAGCTGTTTAGAGTTTATAATTTAAACGGAACAGAACTCAAAAAAGTTATCATAGACAATACTCATTTTGGGGTTTCAGCTGGATTTGTCGATGGCGGCAGCAAGGATCGCGTTGCGATTTTATATGATGATGGCAGCGGGCTCTCAATTGTTGAGTTTAATCAAAATTTTGATTCAATCAATACTGTCAAAATTTCTTTTCCGGCAAAACGAGGCATACTTGGGGCGGGAGATATTGATGGCGATGGCGAGGAAGAATATATTGTTGGTTCCAGGGAAGGCGAAGATTCATATATAGGATATTATGAAAAAACAGGAGAATTAAAACGTCGTTTTTTTGCTTATGATTCATCCTTTCAAGGCGGAGTAGATATTGGAATTATTGACGCGGACGGAGACGGCAAAGATGATATAGTTGTCTCGCCGAGAGATGGAAAACAGCCAACGCGTATTTGGAATTATCGGTCAAAAAAGCTTGAGCAGTGGGAACCGCGTGATGGCTCTGTTCATGGAATGAGGATTTTGGTATACTAGAAACACTTAAGCACTTAAGCACTTTAACACATAAACACTTAAGCACTGTATGATGGAGCAAACACCAATTTTTGAAAAAAAGAATGTCCTTGTTACCGGCGGGACCGGATTTTTGGGTTCGCATTTATGCGAGAGATTGTTAAAAGAAGCCAATGTGATATGCATGGATGATTTTTCTAATTCTTCAATCCGGAACATAGATCATCTATTGCAATATCCAGATTTTGAATTTATTAAGTTTGACGTCACACAGCCGATTTATTTGGAAGAATTTATTGAGTTGGAAAAATTTAAGATTAAGTTTCAAGGTGTGCAGGAAATTTACCACCTGGCGTGTCCAACCAGTCCGAAAAATTTTGAAAATTTGAAATTGAAATCCCTTAAGGCAAATTCAAACGCAATGATTGCCACGCTTGATCTCGCGGTTCAATACCGGGCAAAGTATGTATTTGCATCCAGCTCTGTTGTGTACGGCCCGCCCAGGGAGGATCATAAGGTTTTTTTAGAAGAAGACAAGGGAATCGTAGATCATCTTTCTCCTCGCGGCAATTATGACGAAGGCAAACGTTTCGCGGAAACATGCGTGGCCACTTATCGGCAAGTTTTTGGGCTGGATGGGAAGATTGCCAGGATTTTTACCACTTATGGACCGCGAATGAAATTGCGCGACGGGTTATTGATCCCTGATTTTATCATTGATGCTTTGGAAGGGCGGGATTTGGTTATTTATGGGGATAAAAATCTTGAACAGTCTCTTTGTTATGTTTCCGATATTATTGATGCTCTCGCGCGCCTCATGAACACCGGCCCCGAAGTGTCGCTGGTAAATTTGGGTTCAGATGAGATTTATAAAATGTATGATATAGCGCAGAAAATTATTGATATGACAAATTCAAATTCAAATATAACTTTTCAAGAACCGCTCCTATTTTTGACGCCAAAGGGCATGCCTGATTTGCGCCGCGCCAAGGATGAGCTGGATTGGGTTCCATTGATCGGTTTAGAAGATGGCCTTAAGAAAATGATTGATTATACGATCGCGAACAAGGAGATGCTGGAGTTTAATCATGCGAACACTTAAGCACTTTAACACTTAAGCACTTAAGCACTTTAGCACTTTAGCACTTTAGCACTTTAACACTTAAGCACTTAAGCACTTTAGCACTTTAGCACTTTAGCACTTTAGCACCAAAACACATAAACACATAAACACCGAGACAATTAAACACTGACATTGTGTCCTAAAAAAATATTCTCGTGTTTCGGTGCTTAAGTGCTTAAGTGCTAAAGTGCTAAAGTGCTTAAGTGCTAAAGTGTTTTGGTGTTTACGTGTTAATGTTTAGATTCATATGTTTATTGCCATCGTCCCAGCTCACAACGAAGAAAAAAATATCGGTTCCGTTATTCGGAACCTTTTTGAACATGTGGATAAAGTGGCAGTGGTAGACGACTGTTCCAGCGATGAGACTGCTAAGACAGCGAAAGAAGCTGGAGCAGTTGTCTTGCGCCACGAATTAAATCGCGGGCAGGGAGCGGCTTTGCAGACAGGCCATGAGCATGCTTTGAAAATAAATGCTGATTATGCGGTGCATTTTGATGGCGATGGGCAGTTTGATGCTGATGATATTAAACCAGCTTTAGAAAAAATGAAAGAAAGCGGAGCGGATATTTTGTTTGGTACGCGATTTTTGGATAGCCGATCCAATATTCCTTGGTTCAAAAAATATTTATTATTGCCTGCCGGACGGCTCATCAACTGGCTTTTGACCGGTATTAAATTATCTGACGCGCATAATGGTTTTCGTATTTTGAATAAAAAAGCGTTAGAAAAAATTATTATTACTCAAGACGGCATGGCGCACGCGTCCGAGATTTTGTCGCTCGTTAAAAAACATAAATTGAAATATATTGAATTTCCAGTGAAAGTGACGTATAGTGAGTTTGGGCAGCGATTGGGCGGAGGACTTAAAATTTTGAGGGATTTGGTGATGGGGAGGTTTGTTGAGTGAACGGCATACGAAGTACGACATACGAAGTACGACATACGACTTACGGCATACGGCATACGACATACGACATACGAATTAATTATATTAGTTTTGTTCGTAATTTTCTTTTTTTTATTTCCTCCATATTTTAGTATTTTTTACAAATCCTATGTCGTATGTCGTATGTCGTACTTCGTATGTCGTAAGTCGTATGCCGTAAGTCGTATTTCGTAAACCATTCATATGTTAATCATCTTCCAAATTCTATTCTCTTTCTTTGGTTTATTTGCCATCATTTCTGTTTTCCAAAAAAAGAAAGAAAACAAGCTCGGCCCTAAAGCGACCATCTTCTGGATTTTATTCTGGCTAGCGTCAATTGTGATCGTTCTTTGGCCAGAAAGCGCGTCAAAAATCGCCAGTTACCTAGGCATCGGCCGCGGCGCAGACATGATTATCTACATTTCCGTGGCAGTAATTTTTTATTTGTTGTTTAAATTGAATGTAAAACTTGATTCGTTGAATCGCGATGTTACGAAAGTGATTAGAAACAAAGCACTTGGTCAAAACCAAAACAATACTAAGCGGTAGTAGGTCGAAAGATTTCAGATTTCAGATTTCAGATTTTTGATTGCTGATTGTTGATTGTTTTATTTATTATAGGACTTACGCATTTGAGGAATAGTGGATTGAGTCCAGATTCGCATCGGGACGAAATCCGCGCTATCCGAGCGCGAAATTCGTCCCGATGCGAATCGGGACTCATTTCGCTACTCCACATAAAATAACCAAACGCGTAAGTTATATATTAAATCAAAAATTTTAAATCATAAATCAGTAATTTGTCTATATGCGCATTGCCCACATCGTCTCAACTTATCCACCATACTACGGCGGCATGGGCAATGTGGTGTTTCAGACTGCGAGTGAACTTACGAAACTGGGGCATGAGGTGGAGGTCTTTACACCGGGGAATTACGAAGAAAAAGAAATTAAAAAAACAATTGAACCGGCAGAAGCAGAGCACGCGCCAGATTTGCAGGAAAAAATTGATTTTGCGCGCCGGCTAAAGCCGAGTTTGCAATATGGCAATGCGGCGCGAATCCCAAGCATTGAGAAAGAGCTAAAAGGTTTTGATATTGTTCATTTGCATTATCCTTTTTTTGGCACGGCCGGCATGATTAAGCGCTGGAAGATGAAGAATCCATATATTCCGCTCGCCATTACCTATCACATGGATACCCGCGCGCCCGGATGGAAAGGATTAATTTTTAAATATTATTCAAAATACTGGATGCCAAAGATTTTAAATTCAGCTGATGTTTTGTTGGTAAGCTCTTTTGATTATTTGCCGGCGAGCGACGCGAATTTGATTTACCAAAATAACCCAAAAAAGTGGATAGAATTGCCGTTTGGAGTTGATACAGAAAGATTCAAACCAAGGTCAAAGCCAGAAGCCATATTTAAGCGCTTTGGCCTTGATCCGCAGGCGCGGACCATAGTTTTTGTCGGGGGGATGGATTTGGCCCATTATTTCAAGGGCATACCTGTTCTCCTTAGAGCTCTGGGCGCTCTAAAAGCCCAAAATAGGCCTATACAGGCGGTTTTTGTTGGGGATGGGCAGTTAAGAGCGAGTTTTGAAAATAAGGCGCTTTTTTATGGCCTTTCTCGCTTAGTTAAATTTGCCGGACAAGTTAGCGATGAAGAACTTCCTTATTATTATAATCTGGGAGATTTGTGCGTCTTGCCGTCAATCAATCAAGGAGAGGCGTTTGGCATGGTATTGCTTGAGGCGATGGCGAGCGGCGTACCAGTATTGGCGACTGATTTGCCCGGAGTGCGGACAGTTGCCGAAGACGGCGGTTTAGTGGTTCCCGCAAATGACTATCAGGCGCTAGCGCAGGGGATTGCTCAATATTTTTTTTCAGACACAGACCGTGAAGTTCTAAAACAGAAAGCAAGACAGGCGGCAGAAGAAAAATATGATTGGGGGGTGGTGGTGAAAAGATTGGAAGAGGTTTATCAGGAGCTTGTTGGGTGATTTAATTTTTGATATACTATAAGATAAATAGGTAAGGGCTAGGGTAAGGAAGCCAGAAGCTTTGTTTACAAATATAAACTGGCATCATTACCCTAACCTTAACCTGAAAAATATGGGCAAATTCAAAAAAGGTTTCTTTCTAGGTGGTCTATTGGGCGCTGGTTTAACATGGCTTAATATTACCAAAAAAGGAAAGGAAGTCCGCGGTCAGTTGCTTGATCATGCAGCATTGGTTTATGAAGAGACAAAAGAGAAGTTGGCTGCTTCTGGCGCTTTGGACAAGTTGACCAAGGCGCAGTTTGTCAAAGTGGTCCGCGAAGTTGCCGATAAGTATGCGGTGAAAAATGAGATTGTCAATAAGTTTAAGGATATGATCGTGAAGCTCGTTAGCGCGCAGTATGAGAATATTAGGAAGTAGCATGTGGCGGCAAGGTGAGTTAACCACGTCAGTGGTGGGTTGTCCGAGCGGGTTCCAATACACCCGCTCGGACAACTGACAAAGACGGTTTGCGGCGGCAAGCTGTTTTTGTTTTGGACGATTTTCAGGTGGGGGATAGGCGGGGTTCACCTTAGATTCTCGGAGGAGCCGATGCATCTGGTGGTTCGTAGTGTCCTGCCTGCCGCACTTAGCGCGTAATGCGCCAGGGAGCTGCTGCGGTAATCAAGCAGGAGTTCCTCTAGCGCTCCTTTGTCGCGCGCGTCCATCGCGGAGCTGTCTTTCAGGTATTGGACCGCGAAAACCATCATCCGCCGGCGTCTTTCGGAAAGTACGGTGCGTAACTCTTCTTTTTTTGCCTCAAAGAAAGAGAGCAGACGGTCGTAATCAACGGGCAAGCTGCCCGTCCCGAAATCAATCCTTTTCCACGCGCAACTCAAATCGGGCGCGGTTTGGCCTGGCCCTGGCGGGAAAAGGTGGACAATGTTCTTGGCGACTCTGCCATCGTCGGAGTCCGTGATGTCCGCGGACATTCTGATTCCTGCCTCGGCAAAGCAGGCGGTGAAAGCGCTCCAATCCGAGAGCAGGACTGGTTCTTCCGTCCCGTCGTCTGCGGTGCAGCGCCAGGAAAAGCAGTCGCTGCCGGGCACCCATTCGTAGAGACAGATTTCACCGTGTTCTCCGCCTTCGCTCTTGTGGCTGCACGAACCCAAGGCGCGAGGAATGTGCGCGTACGCGTATCGGCCGTCTCGCAAGAAATAGTCATCCAACTTTTTGAGGACAGCGTGCAGTAAGAATGTTCGGTGGGCCGACCCGGCGGCGCCCAGGTTCAATTCACGGCGCGCGGCAGTGATCACGCCTTGCTCGGTCATGATGGTGCCGCCAATGCCGGGAAAGATCGTTCGTAGTTCTACGTTAACCACCGCTTCTCCTCCGCTACCTCCTTTCTCCAAGAATTGTACTACTCCGCCGTTTACTCCGCAGGCTTGGCAGTTGATGCCGTTGCAAATCATCTTCTGGTCCCTCCTCGTAAAAAGAGCTTTCTATGGTTTAGCATAGTCCTTAATCAGGGTTAAGGCAAGTACACCAGAGCGGTGTGGAAACACATCGCTCGGGCACAAAACAAAAACAGTTTGCGAGAGCAAGCTGTTTTTGTTTTGTCGAATTATTGTGAATCACGGGGTTGTTACGCCGACGCCAAGTATTCCTCCACCGCTCGCGATAGTCTCGCGTACGTGTCTTTTCTTCGCGCCTCATCGCGGTCAAGCGTGGTTAGCCGGAATCCCGGATAGGGGCTGTAAAAGCCGGAAGCGGGAACTACGCAGATGCCGGTGGCCGCGAGGAGATAATAGGTAAACCTCTGGTCCAAAGGCATGCCGAGTTTGCCGACCGCCCGCTCAATAAAAGCGCGCGTTTCCGCGTGTCCGATCGGCAGGGTCTGCCGGTTGTTCAAAACTCCTTCTGCAAAGAGCGGTAGCATGTAAAACGCTCCGTTCGTGCGGTTGGCCGATAGTCCTTTGGTATGGTTCAAAATCTCGGCAATGTAGTTGCCGTTTGTCTCAAGTTCTTTGTTATTATTCGCGAGCCAAGTCTTATACTCCGGGTTATCGTAAACTTTCGGCATGATAAATTGAGGCAGACTCGTAGAACAGACTTCCATCAATATCCGTTGTTTTACCCCGTCCGCGTAAGCCTGATAATCGGCGTTGAGATCGGTATTGTGAAATTCAATCCAGCCGCTCCGTCCGCCCGGCCAGGGCAGATCTTTGGACAATCCGCGCAATACTACGAGCGGCACTCGGTCCTGGGCCAGCCCAATAATTTGGACGTGTTCACAACCATTGTAAACCATACGGAAGTAGACTTCGTCCGAGATGATCATCAACTGGTATTTTTCCGCCAGCCGTACAATCGCTTCCAGCGTGTCTTTTTGATACACGGCGCCGGTTGGGTTATTGGGATTTATTATCAATACGGCGGCAACTTCCGGACGCGCTTGAATCTGCGATTCCAGATCGGCCAAATCTGGCTGCCATTCTTTTTTTGGATCAAGTTGATAAAAAATCGAATCAGACTGGGAGGAAAAGGCCTCCATGGAAGTGTGCGCCGGATAAGCCGGAGTGGGCTGGATTACCCGGGCGCCTTCGGGCATCATTTGATAGAGCACGGAAATGGCGGCGCCGAGGCCGCTGGTAAAAAGCACGTCTTCGTAATTTAGAGTGGAGGCGGGAGAGAGTTTTTTGACATGTTCCACCACCCATTGGCGGAGTTCCGGCAGGCCGCGCGAATGAGAATAGCCGAACACCTTGTCGCCGGGTTTATTTACTTCCTCAATAATCGCTTGTTTCAAAAACGGCGGCGCGTTCCAGCCCTTGGCAATGGGATCGCCGATATTTTCGCCGACAAAGTTCATTGTCGGATTGATTTCTTTTAGTTTCTGCATTACATCCACTACTTCGCGGATCTGGTATTTCATGAAATGAACATTGGGGTTGGCGATGGAGTTGCGCATAAGCATTACCTGGAGTAAATTGATTGTTTAAATGATACTATTTTTATGATTCTTGATATTACAGCCAATTTTTGTGTTTGAAATATCCAAGCATGGTGGTTAATACTGATAACATTATAATAACAATGACAATCGGTCCGGCAGGGGACTGCAGGCCCGGGAGATGGAGAAAGTTCATGCCGTAAAATCCGGTTAAAAATGACAATGGCATAAAAATAGTGGTAATGATTGTCAGCACTTTTACAATCGCGTTTGTCCGATTAGAAATGCTTGACAAATAAATATCCAATAATCCCGACATAATATCGCGGTAAGTTTCCAAAGTATCAATAATTTGCACCAATTGTTCGTAGAGATCGCGCAGATAGATTCGCGTGGTTTTTTTGATTAAAGGCGATTCGCTCCGTTCCAGCATGGAAATCAGCTCGCGCAAAGGCCAGACCGAACGGCGGAAATTTATCAACTGCCGTTTGAGCAAATGGATATTATTTAAAGTGCGGGGCGTGGGGTTGGAAGCGGTTTCTGATTCCAGTTTTTCAATGCGGTCGCTGAATGATTCCAGAATATTAAAGTAATTTGAAACTACGGAATTCATCAGCTCGTAAGCAAGATAATCAGCGCCGAACGAACGGATTCTGGTTTCCGGCTGGCGGATTTTATGTCGGACAGGCTCAAACGTATCTCCGGCGATGCCTTGCTGGAAAGTGATGACAAATTTGTGCGATAAAATGATACTAACCTGTTCTGACACTACTTTTTTATTTTTTTCACCAATCATCAGCATTTTTATCGCGAGAAAAATATAGTCGTCCAGAATTTCTATTTTTGGCCGTTGGTTAGTGTTTAAAATATCATCTATTACCACCGGGTGAAGGTTGAATCCCAGCCGCAACTCGTTTAAAAATGAGATTGGCGGGACATTGTCAATATTAATCCAAGTAATTTCCGGCGTGTCTTTGTAACGCACGCAATCTTCAATTTTTTTGGCGATTATTTCTTCGCATTTGTCAGGACTGTAATCCATGACTTGAATTTTGTTGATTTTGGGCGTGGGCATAATGTTTATTTTAATGATTGATAATGAAGAAAAAAGTTTAAATTGGTCGGGCTAGTGGGACTCGAACCCACGGCCTCGTCGTCCCGAACGACGCGCGCTACCAACTGCGCCATAGCCCGTTTGTTGATTTTTGATCCCTCGACTCCGCTCGGGACAAGCTTTAGATTGCAGGTTTATGGTTGATATTTTTAGACAGTTGAATTATTCAACGCTCTTATTTTATATTATTTATTATGAAAAATCAAGTCGTTGTCGGATTATCTGAAATGTGGTAAACTATCAGTGTAATCAGTATAAATCAGTTTTAATCAATGCTTTATGAAAACACTCAAAGCCTATTTTGAAACCGCTATTGAGAAGAAAGCATCAGACCTGCATCTGGTGGCAGGAGAAAAGCCGATGATCAGAGTTCAAGGAGAGTTAAAGGAGATAGAAGCCAAGCCGCTGCCAACAGAGGAGCTTGAAACGGGAGTATATAGCTTGATGAATTCCGATCAAAAGAAAAAGTTTCAAAAAACACTTGAGCTTGATATGGGTTACGCGTTTGACGGAATTAGGTTTAGAATTAATGTTCATCAGCAAGAAGGCAAGATAGGAATGTCTGCGCGTCTTGTGCCGAAAGAAATTCCTACGCCGAAAGAGTTGCGTTTTGAGCCAATATTGCTTGAGTTTACAAAGTTGCTTGATGGATTAGTTTTGATTGTTGGCCCGACCGGGCACGGCAAATCAACCACCATTGCCAGCATGATTGAAGAAATAAATAAAACCAGAAAAGCGCACATTGTTACCATTGAGGATCCGATTGAGTTTGCGTTTGAAGATAAGGAGAGCTTGATTGAACAGCGCGAGGTTGGCACAGACACCAAGTCATTTGCAACAGCCCTTAAGCATGTTTTGCGCCAGGATCCAAACGTTATCATGGTAGGAGAAATGCGGGATCCAGAAACGATTGCCACGGCTCTGACAGCGGCAGAAACCGGTCATTTGGTTTTTTCCACTTTGCACACCTCAACAGCGGCCGAAGCGGTAGAACGGATTGTTGATGTGTTTGAAGGTTCCAAGCAAAAGCAAATTTTGATTCAACTTTCCGCGGTTTTGCGAGGCATTGTAGCTCAACAGCTGATGCCCGCGGTTGATAGTAAACGTGTAGTAGCCCGCGAGATTTTAGTTAATACTCCGGCGATCGCCAATTTAATCAGAGAAAATAATATCGCCCAGATTCAAAGCGCCATTCAGACCGGCGGCAAAGATGGCATGTCTACGATGGAGAATTCTATCAAGCAGCTGGTGAAAGAGGAGATTATTGACAAAGATACCGCAGAGAGAAGAGCGGGGAGGCAACGTCGAGTGTAATGACCAGCTATGGTTTACCGCTATCGTTCACAAAACACAATTATGCGCAGGTCCGCCGGCGCTGATCCGCGTCTTCGCGCCGCCGCAATCATTGTTAGTATTGTGGCGGGTCTGGTGATTTTTAGATTGTCTATATTAATGATTTTCCAGCATGATTTTTATACAGCGCTTGCCGCGGGCTCGCATGATGTTTATTCACAGCTCTTTCCGGTGCGGGGAGAAGTTTTTATTCAGGGCTCGCGCGCTGGAGAAGAATATCCGCTGGCAATAAATCGGGATTATTTTTTACTTTATGCAGACACTCGCGACATTGATGATGCTGCGGCGCTGGAGGTAACAGAAAAGCTGGCGGAAATTTTTTCATATAATGAAGAAAAGAAACTTGAGATTTTTGCAAAAATTAATAAACGCGATGATCCTTATGAGCCGATTGAACAAAAAGTTGATAAGGATGTTATGGAAAAAATTGAAGAGTTGGATTTGCCAGGTATCTATTTTTTGCGCAAGCCGTACCGTTATTATCCGGAAGGGAATTTGGCGGCAAATATAATCGGTTTTGTCGGAAAGACCGAAGATGGGCAGGATATCGGCAGTTATGGCATAGAAGGGTATTGGGAGAAGGAGTTGGCTGGCAGCGGAGGTTTTTTTTCCGGCGCAAAAAGCGCGTCCGGATTTTGGATACCGCTCGCTGGCCGTTCGTTTGATCCAGCGACAAACGGCGCTGATCTGCATCTTACTATTGATCGCACGATTCAATATTATGCTTGCGAGCGCTTGCGGATCGGACTTGAGGAATATGGAGCTTCGAGCGCTTCTCTTGTCATTATGGATCCTGCTACCGGGGCGATTTATGCGATGTGCAGCTTGCCGGATTTTGATCCAAATTATTATAATAAAGTTTCTTCAATTGAAGTATATAACAATAATACAGTATTTGTTTCTTACGAGCCTGGTTCAGTATTCAAGCCGGTTGTGATGGCAGGCGCTCTCAATGAGAACGCGGTTGCTCCGGAAACAATTTTTTATGACAAGGGTTTTCGCGAGGGGCTGTGTTCCAAACCAATCAAAAATGCCGCGGAAAAAGTTTATCAGGACCAGACAATGGCGGGAGTTTTGGAAAATTCTATCAATACTGGCATGGTATTTGTGGCAGAGAAGCTTGGCAAGACAAAGCTTAGGGAATATGTGGAACGTTTTGGTTTTGGGCTAAGAACAGGTATAGAACTAAACACCGAAGTTGGCGGCACAGCAGAATCTCTTTCTATCAACAAAAAAGAGGCCATTGATTGTTACGCCGCCACAGCTTCGTTTGGACAGGGGATAACAGCTACTCCTTTGCAATTGGCTGCGGCTTATTCAGCTATTGCTAATGGCGGATTATTGATGAAGCCTTATATTGTTCAGGAAGTAAAATATGATGACGGAAGGATAGATCGGCGCCGGCCGGTGATTGTTAGGCAGGTTTTAGAAAAGCGCGCCGCCAGTTTGCTTTCGGCAATGCTGGTCAATGTAGTGGATCGCGGGCATGCCAAACGAGCAGGCGTTCCAGGATATTTTGTGGCGGCAAAAACAGGCACAGCGCAGATACCCGGACCTGGCGGGTATATCAGCGAGACCAATCATACATTGGTTGGTTTCGGGCCAGCGGATGCCCCCAAGTTCGTGATGGTTGTAAAATATGAAAAACCTAGACGAGCTTACGCCGAAAGCACCGCCGCGCCCGTATTTGGCGATATTGCCAAGTTTATTCTGCAGTATTATCAGGTTCCTCCCGGGCGATGAAGGAAATAGGAAATAAAAACTAGCACAAAGCGCTAGTTTTTATTGTGTCAGGGGGGAGAATCGAACTCCCGACCTTAGGGTTATGAATCCTACGCTCTCACCAACTGAGCTACCCTGACCTTATCCACGATGCATGATGCGCATAGCATGATGCATAACGAATTGTCCCAATTGAGTCATGCTGTGTGCATCATGCATCATGTTTGGTACCGCCACGGGGAATCGAACCCCGATTACCAGGATGAGAACCTGGCGTCCTAACCATTAGACGATGGCGGCTTATCTTATTTCATAATGCATGATGCAAATAACATAATTCATTACGAATTGTCCAAATTGCGCCATGCTAGCAGCATAAAACAACAGGATTATAATGTTTTTTTATTCAATTGTCAATATTTTTTAAAAATAAAAAACCTCAAAGCGCAAATTTTTTGTTAGTGTTTGGGAAGGTGCCGCCCGCGCTGATCCTGCTTCTTATTTAGGATTGGCGGGCGGCACATCTGATCGGAAGTTTCCCTGGTTTGAGTTAAGGAATTGAACCCTCAGAGATGGGTTATGAGCCCATTTCTCCCAAACCCTGGCACAAACCGCGGGAAACTTCCGATTTTTTCCTCTTCTTGTGAAGAGGGATGGAGCCAGAGGGAGTTGAACCCTCAAAATCTTCCGTCTTTTCGCTTTAAGCGAAGTCATGCTGGCTGGCGCCAACCAGCACAGACTAGACAGATGCTCTACCATTGAGCTATGGCCCCGAAGAACATAGTTTGACATCAAAACTATTATATTGTCAATATTTGGCTGGTGGATAATCAATTGCTATTTTGAGTATATTTTGCTATACTTAAACCACTATGCTCGCATTAATTTGGCATGACTTCTTATACCAACCCCTCTTCAATTTTTTGATTTGGCTATACAATGGCATTGCCGGGCAAAATTTAGGATGGGCAATAGTTTATCTGACTATCACTTTGCGAATAATACTTCTGCCTTTTACCATTGTAGACGAGCGCAATAAGGCCAAAAACGTGGTTTTGTATGATGAAGTGAAGCGAGTAGAAAAAGGGTATGAAAGGGATCCGGTGCTGATGAAAGAAGAAGTGAGGAAGATTCTAAAAACCAGAAAAGTGAGTCCTTGGGCCAAGGCGATAGTTTTGGGCATTCAGGCGCTAGTTTTAATTCTGTTGTACCAGGTATTTTTGCGCGGGATTACTGGAGAGAAAATGGCGAAGATTCTTTATCAGTCAGTAGATTTTCCCGGAGTAATAAATACCGTATTTTATGGCTTTGATTTGGGGTCTAGGCATGATATAATTGGTCCAGGTATTGTCGGACTTTGGCTATTGATAGAAATTTATCTAGGCACGAGGCGAAAAATAGGATTAATTAAGGCAGATTTAATTTTCTTTTTACTTTTTCCAACCGCCGTATTTTTTGCCCTCTGGTGGTTGCCGTTAGTAAAGTCTTTATTCATCTTGACAACCATGCTTTTTTCTGTTATAGTGGGTCGGTTTATAAGAGTGTTTTTTAGACCAAAGAAGACGATTCATTGATTTGGATAAAAGGCATTTATTTTGTGGAAGGTTAAATTTTGTAATAAGTTTTTAATTCACCTAAATTACAATTCACCTAATTCACCTAATAAAATTTCCAATGTCTAATTTTTAATTTTACATTTGGCATTTTATTAGGTGAATTAGAAATTAGGTGAATTTAATAATTTTAATAGGCAAATTATGTCATCAGAATCCCTCGACAAACTAATGTACTCATTCGTCATGGAGGACGTGCTGAAGGGTTTTTTTATTTACGTTCCGCCCGGGTATGTGGCGTGTGTTTATGATTTGGGCCGGGGAGTGTTGAAGAAAGTGTTGACGCCGGGTTTGCATTTTAAGATTCCGTTTTGGCAAAAAGCGAAACTGTTTAATACCCAGACCTTGGAATACAGCATTACGCGAGAATTTGATCCGGGCAATGAAAAAGCCATGGGCGATATTCCGATCGCGGCGGTTACCGAAGACAGCCGGAGAATCGGCGTTGAGGGCACGATTTTGTTGCGTTTGGACGTGCATCAGATTCCCGCCATCTGGCAAACGATTGGCGAGGATTTTGTGGCGAAAATAATCCGCCCGACCGTCCGCTCCCGCATCCGCATGGTGGCAAGCCGTTTCAACTACGCGGATCTTATCGGCCCAAAGCGCGATGCCGTGGAAACTGAATTAAAAAATGAATTAGAGCGTATTTTCTATTCTCGCGGGATTTATGTAGAAAATGTTTTGCTTTCTGAAATAGGGGATATTAAGGATTATTCTAGGGTGGCGGAGGAGAATGGGAAGAAGTGAGTGGTGAAAAGATTGTTGCATTGTTACATTGTCAAATTGTCTTATTGTTGTTGTATAATGAGAATTGAACCGCCTTGTCGTTTAAGACAAGGTTTTTTTATTTAAATTTAGCGTTAAGATTGGCAGGTGGATAACTCTTGACAGCTTATTTTTGGCATGTTATATTATCACTCAAGTGGCCAGAGTGCTAACTTACGGATAACGGATAATCCTGATTTACGGATGACAGTGCCGCAATATCCGTAAATCAGGATTATCCGTTATCCGTAAGTATGGATCAACGCAAACAAACTCTCCTTAAACTCATCATTGAAAACCACATTCAAACCGCCCTGCCGGTGGGGTCGGAGTTTTTGATTGAGACGAGCGAGCTGGAGGTGAGCGCGGCTACGGTGAGAAACGAGATGCGGGATTTGGAAGAGGCGGGTTTTCTTACGCATCCGCACACATCCGCGGGCCGGGTGCCAACCGAGGCGGGGTATAGATATTATGTGGCCAATCTGATGAAAGTGGAGGAACCGGCTGAAGTTTTGACAAAGAAAATTGTTTTAGTCATCCGCCATGCCAAGGATTTTACGGAAAAAGCGAAAGCGATCGCGCGGCTGTTTGCCGGAGAGAGCGGGAACGCGGTTATTGTTGCTTTTAACGAGAAAACCGTGTATTATACCGGCATTTCCAATCTGTTTTCTCAGCCGGAGTTTCGCGATTACGCGCGCACGGTGCGGATTTCCGCGATTTTTGACCAGTGCGAGGAGCGGATGGATGATTTGTACGCAGCGATTGATTCGGATAATCCGCGCGTCTTGGTGGGGCGTGATAATCCGCTGGGCGACGCGTGCAGTTTGATCGGGACGCGGTTGAATAAAAATGATTTGTTCGCCATGTTGGGGCCGATGAGGATGGATTACGGCAGAGGAAGTGGACTATTAAATTATCTGCAGACAGTTGTTTAATTTTGTTTATTATGGCAAAAGAAGAAAAGGAAATTTCAGTCGTTACCGGGGTGTTTGTTGAAAATGAAAAGGGAGAAATTTTATTGATAAAAATGCCACAATGGGGAAATGGATGGGGGATCCCCGGCGGGCATGTGGAACGAAATGAGCTATTGGAAAAAGCGGCCTTGCGCGAGCTTTGGGAAGAAACCGGGATAGAGGCCGGTTTCGCCGAACTGGTGGGCACCACGGAAATGGTTGAACCAAAAGATTATAAAAAAAATAAACATTTTATCAGCTTTCAATTCCGTGTTTATGTAAAAGGAAGGCCGGAGATAAAACAGAATGAGGAGGTATTGGAATATAGTTGGGAAACATGGGAACAAGTGATGAACCGGACTGATTTATGTTCTTTGATGAGAAAGACTGTTGACCTGATGTCTTTAAAAGAGAAATGCGGATCGTGTGAACAGCTGAAAGCCGCTTGGGCGCGGGCGCGGGCGGATTATGATAACTTGCAAAAAGAGATCGCGAAACAGCGGGGAGAATGGGCGCTATACAGCGAACGGCAGATTTTGGAAGAATTTATTCCGGTGTATGGTAATTTTAAAAAAGCCTTTTCAGAGGAAAGAGGAAAGGGGAAAGAGGAAAGTGATAGCTGGGTAAAAGGGATTGAATTTATTATGAAACAGTTTGAGGGAGTTTTGAAGAGTCACGGCGTGGAGGAGATCAAAACCGTTGGCGAGAAGTTTAATCCGGAACTGCATGAAGCGGTGGGAGAAGAGGAGTCCGATTTGCCGGAGCATGCGGTGGTGAGAGAGGTGGAGGCGGGGTATTTGATGAGAGGCAAGGTGATAAAGGTAGCTAAGGTTATTGTTGTTAAGTAGATTTAAAAATTACCTAATTCACCTAATTTCTAATTCACCTAATAAAATATCAAATTCAAAAATTGGAAGTTGGATATTTGGAATTTTATTAGGTGAATTAGGTGAATTGTAATTTAGGTGAATTTTAAACCTAACCGTAGTCGCGCGACTATCGTTGGGATCAAGGAGAATAGTATGAGTCTAATCCGCTGGTCCCCCTGGGATCCGTTTGAGGAGATGGAGGAAATGATGAGCCGTCTCCCGGCCATGCCAAACATGGCGCAAATGGCAAAGGGTTTTACGCCGGCGATGGATGTCTACGAAACCAAAGACGCCGTTGTCGTTGAAACACCGCTGGCCGGCGTCAATCCCAATGATGTTGAAGTAAGCGTGGAAAAAGGCGTGCTCACGGTAAAAGGCGAGAGCAAAAAAGAGCATGAAGTGGATGAAAAGAATTATTACCGCAAAGAAGTGCGCTCCGGCTCTTTCTTCCGTCAAGTTGCTTTGCCCGCCGCAGTGAAAGAAGACGCGGTGAAGGCGGAATTTGAAGACGGCATTTTGAAAATTACTTGCCCGAAAGCCACCCCAACGCCGGTGAAGAAGATCGCGGTGAAGGTGGTGAAGAAACAGAAATAAGCAGAGTAAGCAGTAATTGGTAATTAGAAATTGGAAATTAGAAATACGATTGAAATAAATGGAAATAATGTGAAAATGAATTAATTGGTTTTTTAATAATTTAGTTTGTCCGCGGTCTGGCGAACGAAGCATGGATTGAGGAGTGAATCTTTACAAGTTATCCACTTGACAATGGGTGGCGAACGCTGGTATATTATATCCAGCTAAAACCACCCGCTCTGCTCCGAAAGGAGCACGGCGGGGTTTTTTTAAGCGGAGTTTTATGGAAACACAAAAAAGAGCGGCGATTTTTATTTATTCATTATTTTTTTTAATATGGTAATTGATGATGGCACAAGGAAAACGTATCCCGGGTACGGAGAGTACAAGAGGAGAATGGTGGAAGGGGAAGGAGGAATGCAAAGGATGGAATTGGAAGGTGAGATGAGAGGAATGGCAGAGCCTCCGGACCCGGCTTTCCTTCGTGAGTATTCTGCAGGAATAGAAGATGTAAGGGGTAAACAAATTCTATTGCAGGCAAGATTGGAGGCGATTAAAAGAAAAATTGAAACCGCAAAGAAGGCGGAAGAAGCCATAATCGCTATACCGGTTTTGTTTGATAATCCAGATTTTACCACTATCGCGAACCATCTCGGCCGGTTGCGCATAGGGGGCATAACGGGGATTAAAATAGGTTCGCGTACGTACACGGTCGAAGAACTGTGTGGCATTGTAGAATGGGTGGGAAGTTATGCCAGAAGTATAACACAATCTGGCGGCAGGCCGTCCGAGGAAGAGATTGATCAAGCTCTTGCTGACAAAGGAGTAACAACGGGAAAGATTTCTGCTTACAGCGCGTTGGGATTTAGGCAATGTATGATGGAGATCGTAAAATTTGCTCTCAAGAGGAATACACGCGCCGTGTCTGTTTAATTAACTTTTCAACGACTTGGCTTGTCCGCGGTTTGGCGGACGAGCCGGGGATTGAGGAGTTGATTTTTACAAATAAAAAATCCCGAGTTGATTCAGGACCTTTTATCGCGGAGGGCAGGGGTCACGATCCCCATCCCTCTGTCGAGGGACCTTTGGGTTATCAATCCAAGGTCGCGCCTGGCGACTTTACCCTCCATGCCACTCCGCTGATGCGGAAGTATATCATACCGGATATACGAAAACAATCTCCTTGCGGGAGATTGATTCCTGGTTCCTCTTTGAGGAATAGGGTCTTGGATTGATAACCTAAAATAATGGTATCATAGGCAAGCATAGGTTGTCAAGCGGGTTGTGGATAAAAAGATAATTGGTTAATTAGTTTATTGGTTGATTGGTCTATAAAATCAATCAGTCAATTACTAAGGGACTAAAATTATAAAGTATGAAAAGCGAACCAGTGAACAGTTTTATCAAAAGAAAAAACATACAATTTAAGCAAGAAAAAGAAGAAAAGAAATCAGTTGGCATGAAAGACATTGGTCGTAAAGGCAGATTTTATTTGTTGAGAGAGGCGTGGACATTTTTGCCGCAATGTAATTTGGATCAAAAAGTTTTTGTTTTAGAAAGGCTGAGACACTACAAGTTTGAAGGTAAATTAGCGTTTGGTAATTGGCAAAAAGGAGCAGTTGAATACAGAATTGGATATTTTATTGTTGGGAAGATAGGACGAGCAAAGGGTAGATGGATATGGGGTCAGTTTTGTCCGATAATTCCACAAAAAGATTTAATGAAATTAATTAACAAAGCAAAGAAAGACAAAGTAATCATTTAATCCGCCTTCGCGTCCGCTTCGGCGGACGAGAAGGAGTGGTTTAATTCCCCGGAGCTTGCTCCGGAAAGTTGAGTCCAGAGCTTGCTCTGGGGTTTGATACCTTTCATTTTTTTAAAATAATTTAATAATTAACCAAGAACGGAGAAGAGGAAAGGGATTCCTCGGCTTCGCTCGGAATGACATTGTGTACTATGAGCAAAATACTCGGAATAGACTTAGGAACGACCAATTCCTGCATGGCCATCATTGAAGGCGGCCAGCCCAAGGTGTTGGAAAATAAAGAAGGGAATAGAACCACGCCGTCAATCGTGGCAATCAGCAAGACCGGCGAGCGTTTAGTCGGCCAGTTGGCCAAGCGCCAGCAGGTTACTAATCCGCAAAACACGGTTTATTCCATCAAGCGCTTGATTGGACGGCGGTTTAATGACAAAGAAACCAAGCTGACGAAAGAACATTCGCCGTTTGAGATTGTGCCGGATGGAGATCGGGTGAAAGTAAAAATGAGCGGCAAAGAATACACTCCGCCGGAAATTTCCGCCATGGTTTTGCAAAAACTGAAAGCTGACGCGGAAGAGAGAATTGGCGAGAAAATTACCGAAGCGGTTATTACAGTGCCGGCATATTTTGATGACGCGCAAAGGCAGGCGACCAAAGACGCGGGCGAGATCGCGGGACTCAAAGTCGCGCGCATTATCAATGAGCCGACCGCGGCCGCTTTTGCTTATGGTTTTGATAAAAAGAATGATCAGAAAATTGTGGTTTATGATTTGGGCGGCGGCACATTTGACGTGTCTGTCTTGGACATCGCTTATGACGGCGACCAGTCAACCGTGGAAGTTAAAGCGACCAATGGCGACACGCATCTGGGCGGCGATGATTTTGATAAGCTATTGATTGGGTGGATTTTGGCGGAATTCAAAAAGACCGATGGGATTGATTTGTCCAAGGATCCGCTGTCGCTCCAAAGAGTGAAAGACGCGGCCGAGAAAGCGAAGATTGAGCTGTCGTCAACGCCGGAAACGGAAATCAACGAGCCGTTTATCACCTCGGGCGCGGACGGCCCCAGGCATCTTAATCTGAAATTATCCCGCGCTAAACTGGAGGACTTGATCGGCGACCTGGTGGAGAAAACTATGGGCCCGGTGGAAAAAGCGCTCAAGGATTCGGGCTACAAAAAAGAAGAGATTAACGAGGTTTTATTGGTCGGCGGCATGACGCGGATGCCTTTGGTGCAAAAAAGAGTGGAAGAATTTTTCGGTAAAAAGCCGAATGTGAGCGTTAATCCGGACGAAGTGGTCGCTCTCGGCGCGGCGGTGCAGGCCGGACAATTGCAGGGGGACTTGGGTAAAGAAATTTTGCTCTTGGATGTTACGCCGCTTTCGCTTGGACTTGAAACTCTGGGCGGGGTCTGCACCAAGCTCATCAACCGCAATACCACCATTCCTACGAGTAAGACGCAGGTATTTTCCACGGCGGCCGACAATCAGCCGAGCGTGGAAATTAATGTTCTCCAAGGCGAGCGCGAGATGGCGACGGATAATAAATCATTGGGACGGTTCATGCTGGACGGCATTCCACCGTCTCCGCGCGGCATTCCGCAAGTGGAAGTTACTTTTGACATTGACGCGAACGGCATTGTGAATGTTTCAGCCAAGGATAAAGGCACCGGAAAACAGCAGTCCATCCGCATTGAAGCGTCTTCCGGATTATCTGACGCGGAAATTGAAAAGATGAAAAAGGACGCGGAACTGCACGCCGAAGAAGACAAGAAAAAGCGCGAGCTGATTGATATCAAGAATATGGCCGACACCATGGTTTATACTACGGAAAAAATGATGAAAGATGTTGAGGAGAAAAAAATCTCCGTTACCGACGAAGAAAAGAAAAAAGTTAATGACGCGCTCGCGGCAGTTAAAGAAGCGTTGAAAACAGAAGACACGGAAGCGATCAAGAAGACGTCGGAAGAGCTTTCTACGGCGGCGCAGGCGATTGGCATGAAGATGTATGAGCAGGCCAAAACTACGGACTCCGCGAAAAATACGAATACTACTGATTCTACGGATGCGAGCAAAGACAAGGGCGATGAGGCGGTGGAGGGGGAAGTGATTGATGGTGACGATAAGAAGTAATAAAGAGAAGTGTGTGATATGATTATGTCATGTTATCATTGCGGCAGAACGAAATATAAGGGTGAGGAGGTTTTTGATGGTGACCCTGGGAAACAAGAAATATCTCACGGAATTTGTCCTTCTTGCAGTTATTGTTTTTTTAAAAAAGAGGGTTTATTTAAATCTGGCGAGGATCCGGGGGACGTTCTACAAAAAGATTGGGACGCAGAGATAAAAGAAGGATTTAATTGGCGTGGTGATTATAATCCTAAAGCGTTTAGCGAAGAAGATATCAAGTTTGTTTTGAGTGTGGAAAAGGGATTGGCTGTAAGGAAAGAAAATGGAGAAGTAGCCATGCCGTCTTCTCGGAAGTAATTGTTTCTAAATTATCAAGGGCAGGCGAGGCGTCTGCCCTTTAATCCATTTTTATGGCCAAAAGAGATATTTATCCTCCATACAATGTTGACCCTTTAACTGGACGAACAGATGATGATCGGTATTATTTAAGTCCGGAGAAACGAGGAAATTTAACTCCAAAACAGCCGCCTACGGAGGGGGGGGGGGTGGATACAGTTGAGGAATTGGCTAAAAGATTGGAAGGCAGGCCGGTTAAAGATGTCTATTTAAGTTTGTGTAAAATCAGGGATACTAAAAGTACTGGAGCAAATGTGCATCAAATTAAAAATGTGGTCTCAGCACTTACATTTGGATTCGGAACCTTGTTATCAAGAAATGGCTTCTCTCTAAATAATTTTACAGGCACTTTCGGAGATGTTAGAGAGATGGTAAGGGGTAAAGAAAGAGAAGAAGAAATTTATAGAGCGGTGATTAAGGAACTAGCCGGATTGTTGGAATTATTTCCGGATATTATTTTATAAATAAACATGAGTAAAGACTACTACAAAATCCTCGGCGTAGAAAAAAACGCTTCGGAAGACGAAATAAAAAAGGCGTTCCGCAAGCTGGCGCACCAGTATCATCCGGACAAAAAAGGCGGAGATGAGA
>JBAZZL010000015.1:0-25581 GCA_041658785.1 Patescibacteria group bacterium | reverse complement strand
CAGATTGCTGACCGCGGGCTCCATGCCGGTAACCGGGAGTTCGGCCAAATTCTTCGGCAGAACTTTATTTATCCGATAATGATTTTCCACGTCGTAAAAGATATTCTGTAAATTGTCTATCCGCTGATTGTCAATCCGCCGGGCTCTTTGCGCCTGGGGTGAACCCATGACAATAAAACCGACAACTACGCTCGCCAAAACCGCCGCGACGACCGACCACGCGATAATTTTCTGTGTCAACGCTTTGGCAGCATTTTCTTTGACTTCAATCAAGTAATACCACAAAACGCCGGTGGCGATGGCGAGGACGCTCAAAATTTTCAATAAAAATCTGATCGTGAATTCGCCATTAAAAAAATTTTGCAAAACGACGATGAGCGTAATAATGATAATCACCGCGGCGGCAAAGACGGTCAAATACATCAGCCATTTTTTGATTTTGAAATCCTTGACCTCAGGCTCTCGCTCAATCAATTTTTTGATATACCAAACGGTCCAGACAAAAACCGGGAAACTGATAATGAGAATGGACATTGGCACGCGTATCCGGTCCATCGGCGATTGCCAATAATCAACGACTAAATAATCCGGCACAAAATGATTGATGATTTGAAAAAGAACAATCGTTAAACTGACCATTCCCATGTAGAGGAGAATGGTGGATAAAAGATGGAGGAAGAAATCTCGGGCTGTTGAACGCATATTGATTGGATTAAAAATAAGATAATTATAAAACCTGTGTATAACCAAGCCGTTGGCGCTATTGACTGTTTAGTAGGCGGTTTGATATACTAATAATGTCTTTCAGTTTAGTCATAGACTGAAAGGGTATTACATCCAAGGGCAACCTTCCTCGCGGAGGGTTGCTTTTTATTTCGGACGCCGTCTCAACTCTCTTCCCCAAATGTCGTCTTTGATAGTCAACACATCACAATATCCATCGCTACTCGTGCGCAATTCTTCGGAAATATTATTTTTAGAAGAAAAGATATAAACTTTTTTGTCTTTGGCGCGTAAATGGGTTACTAACGCCAGAAAATCAGAATCGCCGGTAAAAAAAACCGCGATGTCGTATTTCTCCATGTGATACAATGCGTCAATGGTTATCTCAACATCCATGTTTCCTTTTTCTTCCACGGATTCTCCTTCCGGCGTGATAATATTTATCCGCTTTAATTCTTTTTTGCGAACAGTAAACTTCAAACCTTTTTTAAGAAAAGTAAAAAATTTATGCCGTCCGTCCAAACTGTAATTACGCGTTCCGTCGGCGGGATAAGCGGAATAATAAAATACTTCTATTGATGCCCCGTTAAATTGTTTTCTGATAAAACCTCTTAATTTTTCATAGTCAAAAAAACGTCCTTTGGCTTTTTGCGCTTCCCATAAATTAGACGCGTCAATAAAAACGAAAATAGCTTTCATAATGTTCTCAAAACATTTATATCCTATCACATTGTCCAGAAAAAAACAAAAACAGTGTAATGAACACTGTCTCTGTCTTGGCAGACAAACGCTGTTTAACAGCATCCGCCCTTGCCGCCGCCGCATAGATTGCGCATAGCGATATATCGTTAGTAAATAACTCAAATCATGGACAATCCTGTACTTAATAAATCCACCCAATCACATCTTGACAAATGTTACAAAAGAGCGCAGAATATTGCAAGAAAGCCGGGCAATGGGTCCGGCTGACACAAGGAGATGTGTCATGCTAACGCTGACACGGAAAGTCGGAGAGATTATTCGAATTGGCGACGACATCCAGATTGTCGTCAAGGAGATCAGGCGGAATCATGTCCGCATCGGGATCTTGGCCCCTCGGGAGGTCAAGATCTACAGGGAGGAGGTGTATCAGAATGTCCAGGCGGAAGCGGCGGAAAATGGGATCGAGTCAGATTCAAAAGGAAGTTCCCTTCCCCGCACTGCACCAGCCGCCACCCCGGCCTGATCCCGAGACTCTTCTTCGACTGAAGCCGTTCCGCAATGCGGAGCGGCTTCATCTCTTTTTGGCATTCCGAGCGGAATGACAATGACTATAACATTGCCGCTACCACCTCCTTATCCCCCGTTTCTCCAAACTCGTCATAAAACGCCCCGACCGCACTAAAAAATTCAGGGATATGCAAAGCGAGCGCCTCGTCCGCTTCTTTTTTTATTAAGGCGAACGAATCAGCCGCGGCCACCGGTACGGCAACGACGATGCTTGCCGCGTTCTTTGCCCGAGCGGAATGGATCGCGGCCCGCATGGTGGAACCCATGGCAATGCCGTCGTCAATTAAAATCGCCGTCTGGCCGGAAAGATCGAGCGGCGGACGGCTGGCTCGATAGATTTTTAAACGGCGCGCGGCCTCTTGGCGTTCTCTCGCGACTGTCTGATCAATGTAATCGCGGGGAATTTTGTAGGCCTCAATCAACCATTCGTTTAGCAATGGTTCGCCGTCCTCGGCCACGGTGCCGATCGCGAGCTCCGGATTTCCGGGTGCGCCGATTTTTCTTGGTACGATAATATCAAGCGGCAGGTTCAGTTCTTTTGCCGCCTCTCCCGCGACAATTACTCCGCCGCGGGGCAGGCCGATGATAATCGCATGTGTAGAATCCCGATACCGCTCCAAAATCTTCACCAGCCGTTGCCCGGCGTCAGCGCGATTTTTGAATTTCATATTTTACTCGCCATCCTCATCCTCATCCTCTTTTTCGCATTTGCACTCGTGGCATTCTCCAGTACAGCCCTCGCACATTGAACACAATTCCCCGCCGCAATGCATGCAGGTATAATCTTGATCATCTCTCATATATTATTTCTAAGAATTAAAACTTGTGGCAAGTTAGTCTAAATATCGCGTCTTATGTGGCCAAAAAACCGCCGGCCTGGACTTTCCACAAACGTTTATAAAGTCCTTCTTTTTTCCCCAAAAGTTCTTTGTGGCTTCCCTGCTCCTTGATTTTCCCGCCATCAATCACAATAATCCGATCCATCTTCATAATAGTAGATAGCCGATGGGCAATAACAATGACTGTTTTACCTTTCATTAAATTTTCGAGCCCCTTTTGGATTAAGGCCTCTGACTCGGAATCAAGGCTTGAGGTGGCTTCGTCCAAGACCAAAATAGGAGCATTGCGTAAAATGGCGCGGGCGATCGCCACTCGTTGTCTTTCTCCGCCGGATAATTTAATTCCCCGCTCTCCCACATAGGTACTGTAAGCATCTGGAAAATTAATAATAAACTCATGGCAATGAGCCAGTTTAGACGCATTCATAACTTCACTATCTGTCGCTTTCGGCTGGCCATAGCGGATATTTTCCATAAGAGTTCTATGGAAAAGAATCGGTTCTTGGGGCACGAGACTGATGCCGCGCCACAAGCTTTCTTGTTTAACCTGATTAATTTTTTGCCCGTCAATCAAAATTTTCCCTTCAGTCGCTTCGTGCATGCGCAATAACAACTTAACAATGGTTGACTTCCCCGCGCCCGAAGGCCCGACCAAAGCGATCCGCTCGCCCGGCTTGATTGTTAAATTAAAATCTTTGATAATTCGGCGTGTTTGGTGATAATAAAATTCAACTTTGTTAAATTCAACCGCTCCTTTCTTAACAATCAAATCCTTTGCTTTTGGAATGTCTCTGATTTCATGCGGAGAGTCCAAAATAACCGTCATTTCTTCAGCATCGGCTAAATCTTGATAAATATGCCTGATAATTCTGCCCACGCCCCAAATTCTGATAAAAACAATCAGCACGTAAGATTGCAGTAAAACAAAATCGCCGACTGTAAATAAACCCGCTTCCCACAATCTAATGCCCAGATAAATTACGCCGATTTCTAAAATAACCATGAGTAAGCCCTGGATCGCTTCAAATAAATTACTTAGATTCCAACTTTTTAATTTGAGCGCTCTGGCCTCTTCATTTACTCGTCCAAATCTGTCAACCTCTCGTTTATAACCGCAAAAAAGTTTGATATTCGCGTTGTTGGTGATAGTGTCGGCCAAAACTCCGGTGGATCTAGTATCCGCATCCGCGCTGGCGATGTCGTATTTTAGTTTATAACGGGTAAAAAACCAGTTGAAAATCAAAAATAAAATCAACCAAATAATTACGACTAGCCCCAAATAAAAATTTTTATAAACCAAAACAGCGGCAATAATTATTATATTGACAAAAATTCCCAAGAGTTCAAAAATTATTCTGTCGGAAATGCCCTCAAAAGCGCGGGTGAAACGGTTGACTCTCTTGACCAAGGAACCGACAAAGTTATTATTAAAATAACCAAAAGAATGCTGGTGAAGATACTTAAAACAAGTATTGGCGAGATCAGCAATCGCGTTGGATTCCAGATATGCCGCGCCATAAGTAGCCAGCCGCCAAAAGAACCACTGGATAAGTTCAAGCAAGGCAATGATAATAAGAATGGAAATTAATCCGCCAGTAATTTCCGCTTTAACGCCGGGCGATATGAGGAGATCAAAAAAAATTTTGAAATACAAAGGCGCCGCGACGCTTAAAGTCGAAGCCGCGATAACCGAAAACGCCACCAAAAAAACAATGAGGCGGTATTTCATGGCGTGTTGCCAATAAATTTTTAAAGTAAGCCTAGTATGATACTTCATAAATCAAATATGCCAACGTGGTGCGGTGGCTCAATATAAAAGACGAAAATTTAACAAAAATGTTACACTTGGTATTAGCGCAATCTGCTGCCATTTTTGAAATTAATTGTTAAATCGCTTTAAGCAAAAAGTCCCATTAAAGGGACTTGGTTTGCTATTATCCGTTTTCATCGCTATCGCCCATATCATCCAAAGACGCGCCGCTGCTGCAATCGCAGCAGTTGCCGCAATTACCGCAATCCGGGCAGGCCTCTTCAAGGGCCATTTCCTCGCCACAACTTTGACAATTCATACTAATTATTTAGATAAATTGCCTTGTCTTTTGGAAGACAAGATTGATTATTGGCATTATACCTTTATTAAAAATCTTGACAAGATCTAAAAAAACCGCGCTTGTGGATAATTTTTTACGTATCACGATTTCCCCCACGCCACAATTAGAGCATGATATTCTTGAAACAGCTTCGCGTTCTTTGGAAGTCCGCGTTCAAATATCTTTTGGCACTCATCATATTCTCTGCAAACTATACCATGTTTTTTACACAACCGTCGCGTATATTCGTCAATCACGAAAATCGGCTTGTTAAGCGCGTAAAGTATGATGGAGTCCGCCGTCTCCGGCCCAATCCCCCATCTCGCCAATAGTCGCAATCTTAAATCTTCAATCTTCAATCTTTTTAATTTGCAAATATCACCATCGCACTCGTCCACAATCCACCGCGCGAACAGCCGCAGCTTTTTTGCCTTCTGCCGAAAATAACCAGCTGGTTTAATTAATTTCTGCAACTTCAGAGTATTTAGTTTTAACAATCTTTTCGGTGTCAGCGCTTTGGTTTCGTACAAATTCTTAATCGCCGCGGCCGCGTTTTTCCACGCCGTATTCTGCGTCAATATCGCCCCCACCGCAATCTCAAAAAACGGATCGCGAAAATTAGTCTGATAATCTTTCAATCTTGAATACGGTATTCCATAAGTCAATCCAAATTCAATTCTCAATTCACCATGCCTCATGCTACGTGCCTCGTGCATCGTGAACAACGGCCACCATCCCTGCCGTCCATACTTTTTCAACAATCGTTTGTAAACATTTTTTACGTTCATAAACAAAACGGCGGTATTATACGCCGTTTTGGGTGGTTTGTTCAAATGTTTTAATAACTTCCCTGCACCAAACCCTCCAAAAATAATGTCAACAGCGTTCTCGTGTAAAAACTGATTACCAGTCGCTTGCCACATCTCTTTTGGGAACCTTTGGCGCTTCTAATCCGTCTATTTTGAAACGGCCGGCGTACTCACTGCCGTCAAGTCCGTCTTGTAATTCTGCCATTAGGGTCTCCAGTGGAATTTCTCCCTTGCTTTCATCACCGCCAATCGCGATAATAATCAAAGGAGTTTCTTTGGTAAATTTTTTTCCAAAACCATGTTGGTCATCAAAAGCAATGTCCAGACTAATTTTTATTTCCTCCAAAGCGTACTCGGCATCAGTGAATTTCCGGCTGATGCTAAAACCCTGCGGCAGATGTCCGGCGCCGATAGCGTAAGGATTAAAATGGCCTGTGCCGTCCACGTAAATGACCCGGGCAGTGTGCAACTCGGCCGGACGGTGCATCTCTGATGCGTTGATGTGCTGATATGTAAGCCCTAGTTCCAGAGTCAGTGCTTGCAATGTTTGACTGCCAAATCCAATTGCTTTCTCTGATGTTACATTGTGCTTTTTGGCAAACAATCCCATTGCGCCGCAACCTTGATGTGATGTAATGGTACGCAAGCCGGCGTTTTTCATTTTCAACAGTATCTTTTTTAATTTTTCAGCTGAAATCAATTTTAATTCTCCATTCTTCACCTCTATGTCAAGCATTAGAATTCCACTGCCGGCCAAATTCAAATCGCCATCCACTCCTTCATCAATACAACCCAACGTAACATTGCACACATCAAACGCGCCGCTGCCGCCATTTTCCAAATTGGCAAAATATTCGGCCACTCCTTTTTCCAATATGGTCTTTATTTTCCCATCGTCCTCTGACCATAATTTTTCTAAATCCGGAGCTTGATCGTAATTTGCTTTGTCCATAATAAAACTAAATTAAAATTTACTCTTTAAACTTCATCGTGAATCCGTTCAATTACCAATTACAAATTACTAATTACCATTTACTTCACATTTTTCCACTTTTTCCCCACTCTCATCCGATTCATCTCCCGATCAATCACCGCTTGCAGGCGAGCGAAGTCAACATCAGCGGTTTGATCCGCTTTCTTCATCAATTCTTCCGCTCGCGCGCGGGCTTGTTCCGCCTTTTCAATATCAATCTCTTCCGCCCTTTCCGCGTTATCAGCCAAGATAACCAATTCATTATTACCCCGTACTTCCAAAAACCCCCCGGCCAACGCAATGGCATGATCTCCATCTTTATCTTTAAATTTTAATTCACCGGTTTTTAAAATCGAGATTAGAGGGATATGGTTTGGCAAAACAGTAATTTCGCCATCCATTGTCGGAATAGTAGCTTGAGCAACTTCGTTTTCATACACCACGCCTTCGGGAGTTACTATTTTAAACTTTATCGTTGTTGTCATAAAATCTTGGGTAATCATGGTTATCATGGTAATCTGTGTTCCATCTAACGTTAGATAGCACACAGATTACCATGATTGCCAGGATTTACCATGATGTTTATTTTACATCTTCAATGGAACCCTTCATATAAAAGGATTGCTCCGCTTTATCATCATGCTTTCCATCTAAAATTTCACGGAAGCTCCTCACCGTGTCCGCTATTTTAACATATTTTCCTTCGGTGCCGGTAAATGTTTCCGCGACAAAGAATGGTTGTGAAAGGAATCTTTGCAGTTTGCGGGCGCGGGCGACGGCGAGCTTGTCTTCGTCGGACAGTTCTTCCATGCCGAGAATGGCGATAATGTCTTGCAAATCCTTGTAGCGTTGTAAGACCTGCTGGACTTCGCGGGCGGTGCGGTAATGTTCTTCGCCGACGATGTTCGGATCAAGAATTGTTGAACTGGAGTCCAAGGGATCCACTGCCGGATAAATGCCGAGTTCGGAGAGCGAGCGGCTCAATACCACGGTAGAATCAAGATGCGCGAAAGTGGTGGCTGGCGCCGGATCAGTAAGGTCGTCGGCCGGCACATAGACCGCCTGCATGGAAGTAATAGAGCCCTTCTTGGTTGAGGTGATGCGTTCTTGCAGTTCACCCATTTCTGTCGCTAACGTTGGCTGATAACCTACGGCCGATGGCATGCGGCCAAGAAGCGCGGAAACTTCGGAACCTGCCTGTGTAAAACGGAAAATGTTGTCAACGAACAGAAGCAAGTCCTTGCCTTCCACATCTCTAAAATACTCGGCCATTGACAGCGCGGTCAGCGCGACCCGGGCGCGCGCTCCGGGCGGTTCATTCATCTGGCCAAAAACCATGGCGGTGTTGGACAAGACGCCCGAGCCCTTCATTTCATTATAAAGATCATTGCCTTCGCGGGTTCTTTCTCCGACTCCGGCAAACATGGAATAGCCGCCGTGCTCCGCGGCAATGTTTCTAATCAATTCCTGAATTATAACGGTCTTGCCCACACCCGCGCCGCCAAACATGCCGGCCTTGCCGCCTTTCAGCAATGGACAGATAAGATCAATAACCTTGATGCCAGTTTCTAGTACTTCGGACTCGGTTGACTGCTCGGTAAATTCCGGCGCTGGCCGATGAATCGGATATTTTTCTTTAGTTTTTGGAGTTCCGAGCCCGTCTATCGCGTCTCCGACCACGTTAAACATCCGTCCTAATGTCTCTGGCCCGACTGGAACCGAAATCGGCGCGCCAGTATCCGCTACTGGCGCTCCTCGCTCCAGCCCGTCGGTAGAGCCCATAGCAACGGTTCTAACAGCATTATTGCCCAAGTGCTGTTGGACTTCCAAAATAAGCTTACTGCCGTTTGGCATCTTAACTTCCAAAGCATTGTAAATCTTTGGCAGTTCTCCTTCTTTAAATTGGACATCAACTACGACGCCGATGATTTGGGTAACATTTCCTCTGTTTTGTGTCATAAATTTTTAATTACTTAATCATGGTAAATCATGGAAATCTTGGTAATCTGTGTTCCATCTAACGTTAGATAGCACACAGATTTCCAGGATTGCCAGGATTACCCATGATTTTTATTCTAGGGCTGCCGTCCCGCCCACAATCTCCGAAATCTCCTGCGTAATGCCCGCCTGTCTCGCTTTGTTAAACGACAAATTCAATTCTTTGATCATATCATCCGCCGCGTCCGAGGCGTTGCGCATGGCCATCATGCGCGCGCTGTGTTCGCTTGCCGCTGATTCCAAGACTGACTGATAAACTTGCGATTCCACCAAGCGCGGTAAAATAATATTTAAAACTTCACCGCGGCTCGGCTCAAACAGATATTCCATCAGATTTTCTTTTTTTTTCTCTTCTTCCACCATCACTCGTCCCGCGTCACCTGTCGCTCTCTTGTCCAGCTCGCCAATCATCTTTTCCAAATCCATTGCCGAAACCGGCAAGATCTGCCGCAACTTCGGCTCTTGAACTAAACTTGATTTATAATTCGTGTAAGCAACCACCACTTTATCATACTCTTTATTCGCATAACTATCTATCACCATTTTGGATAATGTCTGCAAATCGTTGAATCTCGGCGTGTCGGATATTTCGGTAAAAGCCGCGATCATGGTATAACCCATTTTTTTGACAAAATTCACTCCTTTTTTACCGACGCCGATCACATCTACTTTCAAATCTTCTAACGGCTCCAAATGGGAACTGCCGATTCTGTGCCGGCTGATATTTTTTGGATTGGCCAGTTGAGCAATGGTTTTTCTGATAATATTACTGTTAAAACTGCCGCAAAGCCCGCGATTGGAGGTAATCAAAACCAAGAGCAATTTCTTCACCGGTCTGATTTCAAGGAGGGGCTGACTGCTCGCTTTTTCCATCTTGGCCAATGTAACCAAAAGATTCCACGCGGTCTGCGCGTATTCTCTGGTTTTCAACGCCGCCTCGGTGGCTTTTCTCATCTTAGACGCCGCCACCATTTCCATGGCTTTGGTGATTTTTTTGGTGTTGCCGACGGATTTGATGCGGCGTTTGATTGCTTTTGTATTAACTGCCATAAAAATAGAACACTGATTAAACGAATCTAACGGATTTTAACGAATTCGTTTTGATTCGTTTAATCCGTTAGATTCGTGTTCTATTAACTCTTGTTAAATTCTTCACATGCCGACTTAAGTTTTTTTTCTATATCATCATCCCAATCCCCTCCTGCCAATTTTTCAAGCAAAACAGACTTGGACTTCCTCATAAACCCCACAAACTTCTTCTCTGTCTCCGGAATATTCTTGACTTCCACTTCATCCCAATAGCCATTGGACACCGCGTAAATCGCGGCAATCTGTTCGGCTACCGGCACTGGCGAATATTGCGGTTGTTTCAAAAGCTCGGTCAATCGCTGTCCTCGGCTGATTTGCTTTTTTGTTTCCGGATCAAGATCACTCGCGAACTGGGAAAAAGCTTCCAGTTCTCTAAACTGCGCCAGGGATAATTTTAATTTGCCGGCGACTTTTTTCATGGACTTAATCTGCGCCGCGCCGCCGACGCGGGAGACGGATAGCCCGACGTTCAAAGCCGGCCGGATGCCTTTGTAAAATAAATCGGTTTCCAAAAAGATCTGGCCGTCGGTGATGGAGATGACGTTCGTGGGAATGTAAGCGGTAACATCGCCGGCCTGGGTTTCAATAATCGGGAGCGCGGTAATGGAGCCGCCGCCGTTTTCTTTGTTCAAGCAACAGGCGCGTTCCAGCAAACGAGAATGTAAATAAAACACATCGCCCGGATAGGCCTCGCGTCCCGGCGGACGGCGGAGCAAAAGTGAAATCTCGCGGTAAGCCCAGGCCTGTTTAGTTAAGTCATCATAAACGCACAACACATCTTTGCCCTGATCAGCAAAATACTCGGCCATAGCCACGCCCGCGTAAGGCGCTAGGTAGGTCATTGGCGCGGGGTCAGATGCTCCGGCAATGACGATGATGGTATATTCCATGGCGCCATGCTTTTCCAGCTCTGCCATAATGCGGGCGACCTTGGATTCTTTTTGGCCCACGGCAACATAAATGCAGATCATATCCTTGCCCTTCTGATTGATAATCGCGTCAATCGCCACCGCGGTCTTGCCGGTCTGCCGGTCCCCGATAATCAATTCGCGCTGTCCGCGTCCAATTGGGATAAGCGCGTCAATCGCTTTGATGCCAGTCTGCACCGGCCTGGTTACCGGCTGTCTCGTCATTACGCCCGGAGCAATGCGTTCCATTGGGTAAAACTTGCTAGCCTTAATCTCTCCTTTGCCATCTACTGGCTGACCTAGTGTATTAACGACGCGGCCGATCATCGCCTCGCCTACAGGTACGGAAAGAATTTTGCCGGTGCGCTTGACAATATCGCCCTCTTTTATATGATGATAATCTCCCAAAATAATGGCGCCGACGGTTTCTTCTTCCAAGTTCAGGGCGACGCCAAAAGTATTGCCGGGAAATTCAAGCATTTCCTGCGACTGACATTTGGTTAATCCGTTCATGCGGGCGATGCCGTCGCCGACTTCAATCACCGCGCCAATTTCTTCCACTTGCACGGTTTTTTCAAAAGAGGCGATGTTCTTTTTCAATTCGTTGATGATGGTTTGGGTGCTCATACTTGATAAAATTGGTTAGATAGATACACGGATTAAACGAATTTAACGAATTTGAACGAATTCGTTTTGATCCGTTTAATTCGTTCAATTCGTGTTCCTATCTAGCGATTCTAAACCAGTTGCCGTTTCATATTTTGCAACTGTGTTTTAATACTTCCATCCAATATCCTATCCTCCGTCATAATCCTCACGCCCCCAATCAAACTCTTATCCACCATCTCCTCCGCTTCAACCTTATCGCCAAACACTTTTTTAATTTTATTGGTTACCGCATTGTCTAACTTGCCGGCGGAAGTAATTTCAATGCTCACCACGCCCGCCTGCTTCTTCGCGTACCGTTCAAATTCCGCGATAATCGCGTTTGCTTGGCGCAGTTTGTGATCGCGCGATAGGACTTTGACAAAATTTTCAATAGCCGCGGTTAAATCGGCACCAATTAAGTCCTTGGTAACTTCGTATAAAGCAACCGCGTATTGTGTATTTGTATTTTTCATAGACAGAATAGAACACGGATGAAACGAATTTAACGGATTTTAACGGATTCGTTTTGATTCGTTTAATTCGTTCAATCCGTGTTCTATTAAATTCACTTCAATTTTTTTAAAACCTCTTCAACCAGTTCACGATCTTTTTCTTTATCCATCGTCTTATCCAAAACCTTCTCCAACGCCGCAATCACCAACTCCCCCGTCTCCCGCCGCAGTTCAACCGTCATCTTCTCTTTCTCTTCACCGATTTTAACCTTCGCCTGCTTGATCAGCTGTTCCACATCGGCGCGGGCTTTTTCGCGCAGTTTTTCGCCCTGAACTTCCGCTTCTTCGCCGGCTTTGGCAATGATTTTGTTCGCTTCCACTTTTCCTTCATCAATTTTTTCTTGAAATTTCGCTTCGCTGGTCTGCAAATTGGCTTCAATCCGTTTCGCGTCTTCCACGCTTTTCTCCACCATCTCTTGGCGCTCTTGCATTTTTTTGACCAAGGGCTTCAAAATCAACCACCACACAATCGCCGCGACAATGGCGAAATTGATCAGCTGAAAAATAAATAAATTAAGATTGAGGCCGAGCGAGGCGGCGATGGATTCGCTTTTACCTTCTTGCAACGTCGCTTCGGTGGTAATTTTATTGGTTTGGGACATACAAACGTAAGTAAGATTGTAAGATTAAAAGATTGAAAGATTACGAATTGGTTTCAAATAATCTTTTAATCCCTCGGCTCCGCTCGGGACAAGCCTTACAATCTTTTAATCTTTGGCTAACTTTCTTCAGTTCTCATAAAGACGGACATCATACAGACATCCGTCAATATCATTAACTCAAGGTGAATACCACCACCAACGCGTAAATCGCGATGGCTTCGGCGAACGCGGCGCCGAGGAGCATGGGGACGAAAATTTTTCCCGATGCCTCCGGATTGCGGCCGATCGCTTCCATGGCTTTCGACACCAATTTGCCGATGCCGAGGGCCGGGCCGATCGTCCCGATCCCCATGGTGAACGCTTTGGCGAGCACCACGACTGATTCGTGTTCTAGTCCTTGAAACATAGTGAATAAATCTTACGTTGCCAGTACCGTCGAAGGGAAAAATTTTTTACTTCGCGGAACGACAACAATTATTAACTTACGGATAACGGATAACACTGATTTACGGATACTTACCGATTACGGATAATCCTGATTTACGAATATTATGACATCGTCATCCGTAAATCAGGATTATCCGTTATCCGTAAGCATCAATGATTGCCGTGCGGGACAGAAGTCGCTACTTCTAGATAAACCAGCGTTAGCATAGCAAAAACGCTCGCTTGAATCAAGCCCACCAAAAGTTCCAACAGCATAAACGGCGCCGGTACTAAAGCGGCGAACAAGCTGGCCATTACTGAAAGCAAAACTTCGCCGGCTAAGATATTGCCGAATAACCTGAGGGAAAGCGATAACACTTTGGCGATTTCGGCGATGATTTCCAAAAGGCCGACAAATAATTCCACGAACGCGGTAAAAATAGCGAGCGGGCCTTTGGTGATGCTTGAAAATAATTTTTTCAACTGAACAAATTTGCCGACATGCGAGAAAAAGCCAATCGCGGCAAAGCCAAACAGGTGCGAACTGATGACTGAAACTAACGCCATGGCCAGATTCAGATTCAAATCAGTCGCGGCCGGACGGAGCAAGGGACTCTCCCCCACCAGAATACTGCCGGTGCCGGGAAGTAATCCCAGCCAGTTTGACAGCAAAATAAAAAAGAAGATCGCGCCGACAATCGGCAGAAACTTAATTGTCTTTTTGCGATCTCCGGTAACTTGGTCAAAATACGGCAAAACTAATTCCAGAATATATTCGGCCGCGTTCTGCAATTTCCCCGGCTTGGAACGAATATTTCTTTTGATCAAAATCCCCAGAACAAAAAAAATAATAATCGCGAGCCAGGCGTTCACGATCGTGTTCGTAATCGTTATCCCGCCGATTTCAAACAGCGGTTCGGCGGCGAGGGGAGGGATGTGGAAGGTGGACATAGTTTAATAATTCACCTAATTGTCTAATTCACCTAATTCACCTAATAAAATTTTCAATAACATAATTTCAAATTAAACATTGGGAATTTTATTAGGTGAATTAGAAATTAGGTGAATTAGGTGAATTGACAAATCGTTAGTTAGAATTACTTTCGTGTTTTTTATCAATTTCCTCATACTCCCTCCCATACCTCTTCGCTTTCTTCCAAATAGTCCACGCCGACAGCGCCGCCGCCAACACAAAACCAAGAATCGTCACCCACGGCTCGGTGCCATATTTGCCATCCAGCCACTTCCCTATCAACACGAACAAAACTACCGGCACGGCAATCGTCGCACCGAAATCGCCCATGATTTTGAAGGCGAATTTGATGTAAGCACGGTCTTTTGGGTCTTTGGGGAGGAGTGGCATGTAATTGACTCTTTTAAGGAAAGCGTGGATATTTTACATAATTTATCCGTATTAGTCAACTTTTTTTCAGAATTTCCATGTGAATAAAAAAACCGCCCCGCTAATCGGGACGGTCTGTACACTTTTGTTCTTTCAATCAATAAACCATTGTCCGGTAACTCAACGGCAAACTGCCACCCATCAAGTCTGTGCTAACCACTCCATCGGACCAGAAAATATCACCAACGCCAAGACGGACACCAAGAGCATCGTGTACTCTCGCGTCAGTCGTATCTAATGTAACATAAAATGTCTTGAACGCGCCAGAGCTGATGTAGACATCTTCAAAATTGGCATCGGCAATAGAAACATCGGAAAAGTTCCATGTTCCCTCGCCATTCAAAACAACGTCGGCAAGAGGCGACCCGGATGCTGAATCTTTGTAAATGCGGAGACGATGCGGACGAGTGTTTTGAATGTTGGACGAAAGGTCAATATTTATTGCTCGCACTGTGGCAACATAATTACCAACATTTGGCAGATTGCTAATAGTAAACTTGGCGATTAGTTGTTCAGAACTTTTAGGAACCGCGCCCATTGGCGTATCCACGTTCCAGTTGGCCAAAAGTTTGGCGCGATACAAAGTCAATTGCGAGGCAAAAGCGCCGGGCCGCGACCCGCTGCCGGTTGATCCGCCGATTATCGGGGTGATTGATTGTCCTGAGCCAGCGCCAATGGCGGTAACAGAACTTTTTGGCTCGCTATCTGAATAACTTTCCAACAAACCGGGCGTAAGCGTGAAGCCGGTAATGTCAAATCCGCCTTCTTCAAAACCGGTAAAATCGGCTTTGACCGCGATCACAACCGATGAATTTTGGGGTACCTGAAGGGGTAGCAAATTAAAATCAGCGTGAGAATAATTGTAAATTGGAGAATAGACGCCGTTAACAAAATCAGTAAGAGACGCGACAGCCGATCCGATTGAATCTCCGGTCGCGTCATTGACTAAACGAATATTCTTAATCGTTCCGGTGGCGCCTTGGCTTAGCCGAAAACTTACCACCAACTGCTCCACGTTAATTGTTTCGGCAGCATCGGCGGTAAATCTAAACTTCGCGACCGTCTGATCCGTCGCGCCCATCAGATAATTATTTGCTGATGGTGTGCTCGGATCAACGCCGACGGCAAGATTGCCCGCCTCAACAACAACATACGCCGCGATATACTGCGCTTGCAGCGGAATACTGGCATCAGAGATTGTTGCGTCTTGCCCGCTCACCCGGCCATGAGCTTCAACTGTATTTATTTTCATCAGAGAAATTGGGCCCGGCATGCTTTGAACCAAGTCAGCAAACACATTGACTACAAATGACTGCCCCGGTTCAAGAATTATAGTGTCGGCCGTAGTCGGACTTTCATTTAATCTAAAACCATACGAATATCTGCCGCCATCAGAAGGACAATGATCCGGAAGAGTGATAGGATACGGTTGCAAGCCCAGTCTATTTCCCGCCTCATCCATAAAGTACAAGTTTTCAATATACTGTCCAGCGCATGATAAAGGAGGATTGTTATCAGCCAACGAAAGGGCATCAATCACAACTTGCTCTATGTTGCTATCATTTGCGGTAATGACGAGAGAGGTAACCTTAACATTTGTTTGCCCTACAATGCCAGTCGGGTTTGATACAGACGCGTCCGGGAACGCGATATTTTTTGCGGCTGTAATCGCAACTGGCGCTGGAAGCGGGACGATCTGGAATCCCATTCTGTATGAATTGCGATTTATCCTTCCCTGATAAGTGATCTGAAGCTGGCGGCCGTTCAATTTTGAAGTTAAGGTTTTTGTTTGACCGGCTGTTAAAATTACTAACTTCACGTCAGCATTACTGACCACAAAAACGGCGCGGTCTTGTCTTGGTATAGCATTAAACGCGGGCAGACTTTTATTAACAAGTAAAATCCCCGTTTCCTGATGCGTTACTTTGGTTGTATTACAAATTTCGTAAACGCCGTCGTTTACCGTTGTCTGAGCGGGGCAACGTACTGATGGTGTTTTAACCGCGGCTGAAGCTATGGCCGGCGCCACAAGAAACGCCAAAAGAGCCAACGTTCCAAACACTGATACGATGATTCTGTTTTTTTGATTTGTCATAGAGCGAAAAGTTAAGATGATTAAGATTGAGATTAGATTAAGTAAAACATAGAAGTATAGCAAATGAAAGATTCGGTGTCAATAAAATAAGGGGATAAAAGTATTTTTTTGGCTATAAATAGCCAAAATTACTTGATTTAAAGGATAGAAGCAGACCAGCGCGCGAAAATGCCGCACGGTAACAATCGTTTAGAATCTCCTGATTCAGCGATGGTCAATTCGCCAGCTTCTACCGAACCGCCGAAACGATGGACTAGTGGCAGCAAATTATTTTGATAGGCAATAGATGAATAACCAGAAGCATAACCATTAAGTAAAACGAAGAGCGGCTTTTTATCCAACAAAGCAATACAATCTTTTAGCAGTAAAACAAAATGATCTTCTATTTTCCAAAGTTCTTTATTCGGCCCATGCCCAAAGGCGGGCGGATCCATAATAATGCCCTGATACTGTCGTCCGCGGCGAAGTTCGCGTTTGACAAACTTGCGCGCGTCATCCAAAATCCATCTTATGGGTTTGTTTGATAAACCTGATAATATTGCATTATCTTTTGCCCAGCCAACTGCGGCTTTTGATCCATCAACATGGCAGACTTCCGCGCCTGCTTTGGCTGCGGCTAATGTGGCTCCACCGGTATAGCCAAATAAATTTAATACTGAAATTGGCCGATTGGCGCTGATAATCTTTTCTTGCATCCATATCCAATTGGAAAGTTGTTCAGGAAACAGTCCGGTGTGTTTGAATGCTGACGGTCTTATCCAGAGCTCAAGGCCGCCAAACTCAATTTGCCATCGATCAGGGACATTTGGCTTAATTCTCCAGCCGGCTCGTTCGTCAGTTCTGGAAAAAAAAGCATCTGCTGTATTCCATGCCGGCGGATTAGATTTCTCCCACAAGGCCTGCGGATCCGGCCTTGACAAGATAATCGTTCCATATTTTTCCAGCTTTTCTTTTTCTCCAGAGTCAATTAATTCATAATCTTTGCTTTTGGATGTAGTAAGGATCATAAAATTTAAGGGTTTAATTTTTTGAATAAGCTTTTTGCGTTTATGGTTGATTTTTCTTTTACCTCATCGGCCGATACCCCTTTGATCTCTCCAATCTTTTTTACCACCTCTTCCACCATCCACGGCTCGCATCTTTCGCCTCGGTATTTTTGCGGCGCGAGAAATGGCGCGTCAGTTTCAACTAGCAATTTATCCAAAGGCATCTTTTTAATTACCTCAAGCAAATCCAACTGTTGCTGCGGATTGGTTTTTTTGGGTGGAAAAGTAACCACGCCGGTAAAACCTAAATAAAATCCCAATTTTAAATATTCCCGCGCCTGTTCCCAATTACCAGAGAAACAATGGACTACCGCCCCATATTTGATCTTTTGATCTTTTAATCTTTTGATCATCTCCTCGTGCGCCTCTCTCACATGAATCACCAAGGGCAGATTATGTTTCCGCGCCAGCTCCATATGCTGTAAAAATAAACTCCACTGCTTGTCCAAAACCTGATTTAACGGCTCCCCTTTTGGCACGTGATAAGCGTCTAATCCGGTTTCACCCACGGCAATTACTTTGTCCGACGAACGAATCAACGCGTCGTAAAAATCCGAATCAAATTCCTCGCCGCGCGTTTTGAAACCGTTTCCCTCTTCAATCACATCAACTTCGTCTCCATGAATCGGATGCAGGCCGATCGTGGCGTAAATGTTTTTATATTTTTTTGCCAATTCAACCGCCTGTTCACTGGTACTCTGCTGTGTTCCAACTACATTCAAAATAACGCTCTTTTCCGCGCAACGTTTGATTATTTCTTCGCGATCCGGACTGAACGCTTTGAATTGAATGTGGCAATGGGTGTCAATTAACATACGAATTACGAATGAAACGAATTTACGAATAATAATATTCTATTTTGTGTCGGCCGCATTTAATTCCAAAAACAAATTACTAAATTTATAATCACCCAATCTGGAAGCAAAAATTATTTCCTCCATCAAGGTCTCTGCTTCTTCTCCTTTCATCACACTGACACGGCTCATTTCTCCTTTTAACAAAAACAATTCAATCTTGAGCTTGCCATCTTCAGCTATTTCTAAAGCAACCCCCAACCCCTCCTGCGTTTCCGCGGAAAAATACTGGTCAAAAATAAAATTGCCCAAGGAGTAAAAAATCGGCCGGTCTTGATAAATTTCTATTTCCTGAATCACGTGCGGATGGTGGCCGATAATAATGTCGGCGCCATTGTCAATAAACTGGCGAGCCAAACTTTGTTGGCGCTGATTGGATTTTAACTTCGCGTACTCATTGCCCCAATGCGCGTCCACAATCGTATAATCCGCCTCCTTCCCAGCTTTTGCCAAAAGTTCTTTCATCTTAACCATATTTATTGGTGTCAAGGTATCATCCACGCCGATAAACGCGACGCTGATGCCGTTTACTTCTTTAATAATCATTGATTCGTCGCTGACGCCGTAGCCAATGCCGTAAAAATCAATGCCGGCGTTTTTTAAATTTTCTTTTGACTCGGCAAAGCCCTCGCGGCTCATGTCCAATGAATGATTGTTCGCCAGAGTAAATAAATTGAAATTATATTTTTGGAGCATCGGGATCAAAGCCGGATCAAAACGAAAAGCGATTTCTTTGCTCGTCTGCCGCCGCCGGTCGGCAAACGGACCTTCCAAATTCGCGGTAATTATATCATAACCGGAAAAAAATTGATTATTTTCTCCCGCCAGTCCGCTCAATAAATAATCCTCGCCGTTTTCGTCAATCCGTTTTTTCACATTGCGATCCAACATGATGTCGCCAAAGTGCAGAATTTTTACGCTCTTCGCTTCCGGCAATGAAAATTCTTTCGGCGATCCGCCAACCGTTTCTTTCGGAACCAGTTTGATGTCGTTATTAAAAACTCCGGCGCTGGAACAGCCGGACGAGAGAAATAAAATAAATGTTAGTAGCAAAATTTTTTTTACTGGCATACAAAGTTTGTAATCTGTAACTTATAACCGGTGATTTTGTTTAGCTACACGTTACAAGTTGCACATTACACGCAATACGCATCATTTCAACCCAAAAGTCACTTTCACCGTCAGCGTTATGTCTTTTTCAATCTTAGAAGTGTCGTAAGCGCCGTAATCGTAAATTTCCGTTGAGTTGACCGAGGTAACCTGCGTTACTCCCACATTGACTGTTTTGACAGAAGAAATTCCGCGGCCGGAGCTCTCGCCGATTTTGTCAGCGCGCAAACGAGCGTCTTTAATCGCCTCTCCGAGCAGATTGACGCGCGTTTCCGGCAATTTAAGATAATAATATTCAATTGGCCTGGGAGAGAAGATGACTCCCTGATTTATCAAAAGCGAGGTGTTATTCGCCAATTCCGTAACTTTATTAACATCGCTCAATTGCAATTCCACGGTTTGGCGCAAATTATATTCAGTCGGCGCGTTGGAATCGTATTGGTAACGTTCCTCCATAAAAACCGGCGAAATTACCAGATCTTCATCCGCGACGCCGTTATCTTTGAAGAATTTTTTAACAGCCGCCAGATCTCGGGCAATTTGCTGATAGCCGTTTTTCAAATTTTTAACCGATACTGTGCGGGAAAAATCACCCGCCCATTTTGCCGCGTCCGATGTGACGCTGACTTTCGCGGTGCCGGAAACAGTTAAATTATATTCAGTTTTTCTGGTTTGATAAAAAATTATAGAAAACAACAATGTGCTCGCCAGAAGACTTAAACCCAAAATCCAGGCCCAAGATTGTTTTTGATTTTCCGCGCACATATGATTATTATAGAATTTACGCGTTTGGCGTCAATGTCATTCCGAGCCCTCGCGGGCGAGGAATCCCTTAACGAGTGAATATGCAAAAGCGTCTATATTACATGCGTTAAGGGATTCCTCGGCTCCGTCCCGATGCGAATCGGGACTACGCTCGGAATGACATTGACGCCTTACAAAATAGTGTCCTCAACATAATCCACCGTGGATCTTAAAATCCTCAGAGCATCCGGTAATAAGGGAATCAAAACCGCGGCCAAGCTGGTGGTAAACGGAGCGACCGTTGAATCAGCCAATCTTTCCATAAACCATGCGCCCAGAGGAAATCTTTCAATAAAATAAATAATCAAGCCAATTGTCAAAACTCCTTCAAATAAACCAAAAATTAATCCTAAAAATCTGTTTATCCCTTTGATAAACGGCAAGTTGGTAAAAATACTCGTCATTTTATCCACAATCCAAAACCCAAACCCGACCAGCCGATTGATGATCATGAAAGCGATAATAAACATCAGCACCCGGGAAAAATTTTCCCCCCAGCCGGTAATACTGGTGAGCCAATCGGCCATCGGCTCGTAATAGCGGCTGGCGAGATAAGCGCCCGCTACTGTGCCGATTAAGGATCCGAGCGTGTGAATTAATCCAAACCACAGACCAAACATGCCGAAGCCGGCGATGATGATGAGGAGGATGACGTCGATGAGATTCATATGATTAATTTTAAGATATATAAAACTAAAATTCATTTAATAGAACACGGATTAAACGAATTTAACGGATTTGAACGAATTCGTTTTGATTCGTTAAATTCGTTTAATCCGTGTTCTATTTTCCCACTATAAAAATTACAACCTGGAAAAAAGCGCCTCTCCCTTTTTAATTATAGCGCACTTTGGCAATTTTCCCAACAATCACTCTTAGGATAAACAAAAAAAGCCGGCGCTGACATACTGTTTTTTTAGAGCCTGTTCAGAAAGGCAATGTCAGATTAACATTTTTTTCCGCGACTATTCTAGCTGTCGCGGGCTGGGGTTCAAAATTGACGGCAATCGGCATAATATTTCCAGTTAGAGTGGGATAATACAGCATTCTATTTTTTCGGCCGAATTCATATAATTCTTTGGTAACCCTGACATCCTGCTCGCAATATTTTTTAACTTCATCAATCTTTCCTTCTTCGTACCATTTGGTTGCTTGCAAGCCGTCCGCGCTTTTCTCAATCTGCAAGGTGGCTTTGGCAATATCATTTAATTTGAAGCGAGAACCTGATGATTCTTTAATTATTTTTAACAAATCCAGATTAGAAAATGTGGTTAGATCGCCGGCATAATATTTATTTAAAATTGGGATATCAAATGACAGCGAGTTGTACCCAATCAAACGTTCCGCGCGTTCCAAGAACGGCCAGAGCCCGTCTAATTCAGGCTCTTCAAACGAACGGTATGAGTCTGTCTCGTAGTCATAAATAGAGACCACTGTGACTTTAACCAAATCGCGATTTTTGATGTCGCCGACGGTTTCAATGTCAAAAACGATTTCCGACATAAGAGAGTTTAAGAGTTTATGTGTTTATGGGTTAAAGAGTTTATGAGTGGTGAATATTGTAACATTATCTTTGTAAAAAGAAAAGTCCCGATAGGAGCTTTTTTTAAGAGGTGCGAAAATTTTTGCTTCAACAAAACCTACAAATTTTTTAATCCATAAACACATAAACTCATTAACCAATTAACTATTAAACCAATAAACTTTCTATCGCCGTTGGATCAAACCCAACTAACATCTTTCCATTTATCTCAATCACCGGCACGCCCATTTGGCAGGATTTTTCCACCATTTCCTTGGCTTTTTCTCTGTCTTTAGACACATCAATTTCTTCATACTCAACTCCTTTTTCCTCAAAATAAGCTTTAGCTCTCTTGCAATAGCCACAGCTGGGGGTGGAATAAATTATTACGCTCATATTAAGTTATCGTTAATTTGATGCTAATAGAACGAGTATAGATGATTCTAAAAATCCGTCAATCTGTGAATAAAAATATCTTTAATCAGGGGGCGTTTGCAATGAGGCCTAAAATTATTAGCCTGCGCGCGACAGCTTCAACAGTTCATAAATTATTCCCGCCATTAAAGCCGCCATTGGAATGGTAAAAAGCCATGCCCAGACAATTTTTATCGTTACTCCCCAACGCACGGCAGTCAGGCGGTTGGTGGAGCCGACTCCGGAAATAGCGCCGGTAATGACATGGGTGGTGGAGACCGGCACGCCCAAGTAAGTCGCCAAAAAAATACTGATCGCGCTGGCTGACTCGGCGCAAAAACCGTCAATCGGCCGCAGTTTGGTAATCTTCTGGCCCATAGTCTTTACAATCCGCCAGCCCCCGCTTAACGTGCCAATGGCAATCGCCGCGTGAGCTGCCAGCACTACCCAAAGCGGTATCATAAATTCATTAATCAAACCGCCGGCAAAAAGCAAACCGGCAATTATTCCCATAGTCTTTTGCGCGTCATTGCCGCCATGGCCCAAACTGTAAAGGGCGGCGGAAAACAGCTGCAATTTTCGCGACCACCTCACTACTTTGGCTGGCGGACGTTTATAAACAATCCAGCTGGTAATAATTTTAAATAATATACCGAGAATCAGGCCAATGGCCGGGGCAACAACAATAAAAATCAAAATTTTATACCAGCCGCTCGCGATAATCACTCCCAAACCACCTTTGGCAACCGCCGCGCCGGTGTAGCCGCCAATGAGCGCGTGGGAAGAGCTGGTGGGCAAACCCAAGAGCCAGGTGATAATATTCCAAATAATTGTGCCAACCAAACCGGCAAAAATCATTGTCGGAGTAACCACGTTTAAATCTATCATTCCTTTGCCGATAGTTTTGGCTACCGCGGTGCCGAAAATGAGAAAAGCGGTAAAATTAAAAAAAGCCGCCCACACCACCGCCTGCTTGGGAGACAACACTCGCGTGGAAACTACCGTGGCGATGGAGTTCGCGGCATCATGCATGCCATTCGTAAAATCAAAGACCAAGGCGATAAAAATGATGAAGATGATGAAAACAAAATTTATTTCCGGCATGCTAAAAATTATGGCAAAATTTATCCAAACTTAATCAAAATACCTTCAATGATGTTGCTCAAATGCTGATATTTGTCAGTGATTCTTTCCAAATCTCCAAGAATGCTTTTCCACCTGATGATTTCCACTGGGTTTTGTTCGTTGGCGAATAAATTCGCGAGTTCTTTTTGAAAAATATAATCTCCCCTGTCCTCTATTTTATGAATTTTTATTTTTAAAGATCGCGCCCGGCCGGTATTTTTTTGGTCAGCGATGGTTTCAATCATTTCATCCAGAGAAAGCGACGCTTCTTTGATAATGCCGGCAAACTCCGCGAAAACCGGTTTTTCGCTTTTTATATTATAAATAAGATAATTGTTCATCACATTTTCAATCAGATCCACGATGTCATCCAGTTCATGCGCCAAGGCGTAGATGTCTTCTCGATCCAGCGGCGTAATCAAAGTTTTGTTCAATTGTTCAATAATTTCATGCGTTTTCTCATCAGCGTTGCTTTCAATTTCCTTTGCCTGCCGCACCTGCTCGCCATTGCCTGCCGGAGCTTTGGCGAACAAAACAAAAAGATCGGCAATCTCCTTTTGGTATTCTGAAAGCTCGCGGAGAAGCTTGAAGAAAAATTGTTGCTTGGGTAAGAAAAACCTCATTATCGTAATTTTTTGAATTATCTCTTATTGCCTAATTTCGGCGCTGGCAGCCAATCAGGCGGCTACCCAATAGCTTAATAATGAATAAAACTGTTAGTGTCAGCCAAAATGAGTTAAACTATATGGCATATCGTGACGAAAGTCACTATTAGTAGTCGCGTTTGGCGAGCGCGGCTTCCGTCCCTCGGCGAGGTCTTGATTTAAGTTTGGAAGGAAGCGCTGGGGGAAGGCGGTAATCCGACAACTCTATCCCTGTCCCTTTCCCTTATGAAGGGAAAAGGGAACCCGTTAAGCGAGTTTAACTTTATTCAATCGTCAGTCAGTTTTTCTTTAGAAAGAGAAGAGGGACAACGATTGAGTTAAAAATGAACCCTCTTAACAAGTCCTCCTTCCCTTCATAAGGGAAGGATACAGAGGATGAGTTGTCTGATTACCGCCCAAACAGAGGATTAACTGCTGGATACCGTCGCTTGGCAAAACCCGATAAGTTAATTGATTTTTTGGCGCTGGCAGCCGCCTGATTGGCTGCCAGCGCCATAATTATAGCATTTATCTTAAATTGAGTAAATACAATAAACCCTGCTTGTTTCCCCGTTTAGAGCCTGTTTTGAAGGCATGTCTCAAGTGCGAAGAAATGAGGAAGGAGAGGACATCGGTGTGTATACTATTCACCAAAATTTTATGATCCGCTCATCAAAAGCGCCACATTATCCAAGAGCCAGCTCCCCTTGATCCGCAAAGTCAAGTAATTAAAGGTCCGCAAGGTTACACCCGGGACAAACGACTGAATGTCGGCCTCCAGATTTCGCGTGACTGTGCGCCAGGTGCCGTCGCCGATTGACGGGTCAAGACCAATATAGAGATTGTTGCCGTCAATGGCGGTGCGGAATTGTGGCGAATAATTGAGTACCTTTGTGCCTTCGCTCGTCTCCACCGTCACCATCAAGACCCCCGGGTCGGCCGAACGCATATCCCAGCGCAAGAACTTGTGCGTGGTATTGTTGAAGAAAGCGCCGCCGGCTTGCGTCAGGAAGAAGCGAGCGCGAATGGTGGCGTCGGTCGCGCGGATTACGCGGGTGTGTTCCGGATCAATGATATTCTCAATTGTTCCCCCGTTTTCCAGTCGCCAGCGGGAGATCGTCCCGTCTTCGGCGTCTTCCAAAGTAACGATCGGGTTAACCGTGCCTTGGGCGTCTTGGGTAAGATGACTGCCGGAAAGCGAAACCACCTGATCCTGCGGAGTAAAGGTGTAACTGTTTTTGACGAACTTAATGGTGTAAGCGCCGTCCGATAAACTCGGAAACGCGTACTTTCCGTCCGCTTTGGTTTTGAAAGTCAGATTGTCGGGGAGGATGGTAACTGTAACGTCTGAAAGCGGAGTGCTGTTCTCGGTAATCGTGCCTGAGATAGTGTGAACCGCGGCAGTGGAAAGCAGTTTAACATTATCAATTTTGCCCTGTCCTTTGAAACTCATGTATCTCACCATGTCTAACGTAGCGGTGGGTTCAAAAGCTTGGAGGTCGGCCGCCAGGTCGCGGGTGAATGTTTGCCAGGCGCCATTGTTGGCATTGGGGAAAGGATAGAAAATAACCGTACCATTCTTTGTAGCTTCAGTGAAATGCGGGGCGTAAAGCAGAACTCGAGTGCCTAAATTTGTGCTTAACACCACCGCCACTTGCGTTTGTCCGGTAAAGTTCATC
>JBAZZL010000014.1:0-27772 GCA_041658785.1 Patescibacteria group bacterium | reverse complement strand
ACTACATTATCTTCCGTGTGGTTTTTCAACCAATAAAGAATAAAATTTGAGCCGATAAACCCAGCGCCGCCGGTTACTAACAATTTCATAATACGAATTAATATACTCAATTGCTATTTAAATTCAGTATAATACCCCGTAGCTTAACATTAAATTATAGCTAAAACTTAACAAAATAATTAGAATTTAATTTTTGCAAAATCAGAATTAATAAGGCGAAGGGGTATAATTAAGGCAAACTTGCCAGACGCAACTAAATGAAGATTGGCCGGTAACCAATATTTTCATAATACCTTATATTCCACATTATCATCCGAACGCAGAGGCCTGTTGCTGAAAAAAACCAGCACAGCGTCAACATTGCCAAGATTTTGGGTCGCGAGCGCCACATATTCGGGGATATGCACCGCCTGCTTGCCCGGCTCTAGCACCATTTCCTGGCGCTCGCCTGTTTTAACCTGTTCAAAAGCTGCTTTGACCGGCGCATTGCCGACATAAAACATCATCCGCGTATCGGTATGGTAATAATTGCCGGTGATTACACCCGGTTTGATAATCACCCGCGTCATATAGACATCGCCGATTTTTACCGAAGAAATCATCCGCCCCGGCTTACTGGCGTCATCTATAAAATTGAATATTCTAATAAAATCATCCATAAACGAAATATAATTAATATCATTAATTAGCATTAAAAAAATGATGCTTGGCCAGCGCCCAGGCCGCCAAAGTCTGCCCATCCCAAATATCGTTGCGCCGAATCATCTCTTCTATTTCATCCGGCCGGCGATAAATTACTTCTGTTTCTTCATCCTCGCCGTTCTGCGATTCTCCCTGCTCAGTCGCATCGGTCAAAAAAACGCGACATTCATCATCCATCAAACCGTTCAGGCCTTGAAAAGCGCCGATCTGGCTGAAATCTTCCGCTAGCCAGCCGGTTTCTTCCCGCAATTCTCTTTTGGCGGTTTCCAAAAAAGTTTCTTTTCCCTGTCTGCCTCCGCAGGGAAATTCGGTGCTTAATTTTTGATTAATATATCTATATTGAACTACCAAAACCACTCGGCTATCTTCAGTAACTGGAATCACCATCGCGTTGCCCAAAGTTTCGCCATAAAAATACTCCCCCTCGCCGCCATTCTCTTTTTCAAAAATATCGCGCTTATAAACCCACCAGGGGTTCCGGTGTATAATCTCTTGGGAAATTTTTTTAAGTCTCTCCATAAATTTATCTAGACAAACAATTTGCCTATTTCCGCCGCGTTTGTCTCACCCGCCGAACTGACAATGCCATGCATACTGCTCCCCCCATCGCCTTTCCACCGCGGCAGGATGTGGATGTGCAGATGCGGAACAACTTGCCCTCCGGCCTCGCCCTGATTCCAGCCGACATTATATCCGTCCGGATGCAATACTTCTTCAATCCGCTCTTGGGTTTTTTTAACAGCCATCAAAAAACCGTGAAACAGCTGTTCATCCAAATCAAGCAGAGTTTCGGCATGAACTTTTGGAATGACCACCGTATGGCCTTTGCATTTGGGATGGATGTCCAAAAACGCCAAAGAGCGGCTGTCTTCGTAAACCGAATAATTAGGAATTTCTTTGTTGATGATTTTGCAGAAGAGGCAGTCCATATTGTAAATTTTAAATTTTTGATTACTGATTTCAGATTTGACTTTAATCCGTTTCTATCATAGCTTATTCAGACCATTTCTTCAACCCCTCTCCCCACACAGAGATTGCGCCGATCTCTTCTGAACCGTCAAAACCCAAGTTTCGTGCGGCCGCTTCGTCTAGATAATTTTTGGTGTAAATAAACCAACATTGTTCTGCCCCTGTTTGTTCGTGGGCGGTCTCCAAAATATTTATTTTTGGCTCATTAATTATCTTATTTAGCAAATCAACTCTCTCCGTCTGGGCAAACTGATAATCTATCGTAAACCCGCCGCCGACTATTTTACCTCCGGAAACTCCCTCAAGGGCAAGCAAAACCCAGGTATCGCCTAAAACACAATAATTTTTTTGATTATGATCTTCATTATTCCAAATATATTGCGCCGCGCTATATTCATCCACGCTAACTACTCGCATATCTGGACCGGACGCGTAGGTTATTGTTGTAAACCAGCTTAAGATTAAGATTGAGATTAAGATTAAGGATTTTTTGAAACTACTGAAGATTGAAGATTGAAGATTGAAGATTTTCCGCTTGTAACATGTAACATGTAACATGTAACAAATACCATCTATCGCAAAAATTAAAATTAAAAATGCCAGCACCGCGTCCAACCTTCTCGTAAATAATCTATCGCCGTCAAGTACAAACCAGCCAATGGCATAACCGCCGAAAACAGCGGTAAACAGCAACGCCATCGTTCCCCAAACCAAATTTTTGACTCTCGCTAACCCGACAAACACTAAAATCCAAATAATTATCATCACCGGAATTACAATCCACCGCCAGTCGGTAAATAAACTGGAAACAAACGCGTAATCCGGCGTGTGATTGAACAGAATGTTTCCGCTCAAAATGTTATGTGGCCGGATCGCGCTCGCGTAAAACCAGCCGGAAAACTGGCCGACAAGCTGTTTTGCGTTCGTAATTAAGTTAAGCTGTCTTGGGACGAAACTTATTTTGGAGATAAACTCAATAGCTGGTATTGCTAAAATGCTTATAAATACAACTACCGTCTTAAGCACAATACTGAATACCCTGTGTCCGGGTCTAACGACTGAATACTGAATACTGACAGCCGAAGATTGAAGATTGAAGATTTTTTTAACTATCCAACTAGATATTATCGTCAACCAAATTAGTAAGAAATACAACGCGTACCCGAACCCCATCAGCAAACCCAATCCGACGGCAATCCATTTTTGCGCCTTCACCCCGGTTTGTAAATAACGCAACCACAACATTAATACCATCAAAAAGATCAGAAATCCCAAACTGTTCGGCAAAGTGAGTCCGCCGAGCGCTTGCAGAGGAAACGGGATTATAGATAAACCGGCGAACCAAAGCCCGCGGCGCGGGGACTGAAACAAAATTCTTCCCAAATAAAATAACAAAATCGGCAAAATCAACGGCCATAAAATCGGCATCAGCCACTTATTTACCGCGAGCAAATCAACCCGCAGTGTCTCCGACAACACCACGCTCGTTCCCCAAAAATTTCCATAAGTGTATTTATGCGGAATCAGAAAGACCTCCGGAACATTCACTCCCAAAATCTGCCGCTGTGCAACTTCCGGGCCAAACAAAACCGGCAGACGATACTCGCCCGCGGCCAGCTGTTTCTCCACTGCCAAATGCCGCCACACATCTCCGCCCCACGGAAGTTCATGCGAAAGCGGCAGATACAAATGCGCGAGAAGTGAATGAAGAATAATAATAAGCAAGAGTCCCTTGGTCCGAAATTTTGAAAACAACAGAATGCCGAGCAAAAAAGTCAAAAAGAGAAATACCGGCAGATAAAATTTATCAATCGCCTGCCATGGGGACCAGAGCGTCTCATTACTGCCGGAGATAATTAACAAATACAAACCAACAACCCAAAGAACCGCGTATAATAAAATCAAAAAAAATCGCGTCTTAAAAAGAACGTTCCCCTCGCCATTATGTTCCAACGACTCCACCTGTCCTGTCTTGCTTTTTTGCGCGATTAAATAAACCGCCACTGACAAAAAGGCCGTAATAAAATAACTCCACCAGATCATTGATGGAGTCAAACGATAATAAACAGTAAACACCGAAGAGACAAACCCCAGCAAAACAAAACTGGCAAACCAGCCGAGAACGGTCAACGAAAACCCTTTGGCATTAATAAAAAATATTTTTTTAAATGCTTTCTCCCACAAATAACCAGCAAGTAATATAAATAAAACGAATAACCCCCGGCCCAGCCATCCTCTCTGCCATTCGTTAATTTGAAAGTACAAAAAAAACAACTCAACGACTAGCATTATAAAAATTGTCGCCATTAACTTTCTCATATACTTACGGATAACGGATAATCCTGATTTACGGATATTGTGACACTGTCATCGGTAAATCAGTATTATCCGTTATCGGTAAGTCAAATCCCGTGGGCAAACAAACTTACTACCGCAAATCCTATTGCTAAACCAAACACCCAGGCGCCGACGGTGATGAGATGGGGAAAGTCAAGCAATAGAGCGAGCAGAGTCAGGCAAACCGCGATCACCTGCAGTATCATCTTTATTTTCCCCCAAACATTGGCCATCCGCACGGTCTTAAATTTATATTTTGCCACCAACGCGCTCGCCATGAATAAAATCTCAATGCCTAGGATCGCCACGCCCAGCCAGATATTATAATATCGAAAAACCAATATCAGAACCAACGAACCAATAAGCAGCTTATCCGCCAAGGGGTCAAACATCATGCCGAACTTGGTGATCTGGGTGCGAGTCCTGGCCATTGATCCGTCTATCGCGTCGGTAAAAGCTGTTAGAATGAAAGCGACTATCCCCACCAGATTATAGTCAAACAAAATTAACAAAAATACGAAAGGCGTGGCTATAATTCGAGACGCGGTAACCATGTTGGGAGTTACGGTGTTGGGAAACAACCTCAACACGGTACGAGCCATAAAATGATCATGGGGATAAACATGATGATCTGCCTGACGCGGCTCGGCCTGCTCCAACGACAGAAAGACAAACATGTCTTTGTGTTTGTTCCTAAAATTATCAATGAAACTCATAGATATGGCGCTTTAGTGTCTTTCTTGCTAAAATTAAGTTTATGACCTTCGCGGTTGTCATTCCGACCGAGCGTCGCAGCGAGTGGAGGAATCCCTTCCTTATTGACAACCACTCATTAGCGAAGCGTATAGATAACGAGACACGCTGGCGCGTTAAAAAGGGATTCCTCGGCTTCGTTCACTCGCGCGAGCTCGCTCGCTTCGCTCGGAATGACAAACGCGAAAGTCCTAAGGTTAAACTAACTTTATGCCCCGATTATCCGCGCGGACAAATTATAACATTTTTGCTGTAATAATAGCAATATTATCTTTGCTTTCCATTTGGTTCCTAAAAAACATGACCGTAGGCATTATTATTTTAGTTATCTATTTAATTTACTTCGGACTCCGCGCCGGCAGCTACCTTCTGCCTAATGAAAAACCCCCTTGGCAAATTTTTTGGGGCGCCCTGTCTCTGGTTGGCGTGATTATAGCAACCTTGTCCATAGTCTACTGGTTTTATGAGATTAATAATTTTATAATTTCAGGAATTTTAATTATCTTGCCTATTATTGTCAGCACCATTTCAACACATTTACCAATTACTAATTACCAATTACTAATTACCAATTATTTCAAAAAAATAAATTTTTTGGCTCTCCTAATCGTCTTCGGGGACATTCTTCTATTCTCGGTGCTAATAGCCAGACGTACCGGCGACACCCTCATCTCCCCCTGGACATTATTTGGACCGAAATTCTTTCTGTTATTCTTTTTAACTTCCGCGATGTTAATTTGGTTGGTACAGAAAATTAAATCGCCAAAAACAAACCTGTTCCTGATCATCTTTCACTATTCGCTTATTCTCACCGTCGCCCTAATTGTTTTCAAGCACGGCTTTGGTTTTGACCAAATTATTCATCAAACAACGGAAAAATGGATTGGAGAAAACGGCTTCATCGCCCCAAAACAGCCCTACTACATCGGACAATACATGCTGGTTGTCGTCTTAAACGCTATCACTCATCTCCCGATCGTTTTCATTGATAAAATTTTAGCGCCAATTCTATCGCCTATCGCCCTATCGCTTATCGCCTATTTCTCCTTCTCTCGCAACCAACAGGAAGAAGACCTCTTCCCCGCGCTTGCCGCAATTCCTCTCATTCCTCTAACATTTTTTACCTTCACCACTCCCAACAATCTGGCCATGCTATTTGCCCTCTTAACTTTTTTTTGGATCTGGTATGAATGGAAAAATCACACCAATAAAACTATCATCATCGGACTGATTCTTTCTCTTGCTAGCATCGCCATCCACCCTTTCGTCGGACTGCCGGCGCTTATTATTTATCTGGGTTCAAAAATTATCACTAAAATCAAAAAATATCACCACTTATTTCTTATTTCTTATTTCTTATTTCTTATTTTAATCCTTCCCCTAACCTTCTTACTAAACAACCTGCGCTCTGGCCAGTCGTTCTCAATCCAAAACCCATTCGCCCACCTCGCTCCATTCTTAAATATCTTTCAAAAGCCCCACTATTATTTTCTTGAAAACGCACCTCTCGCCTGGCAATTTCTTTATTATTACAAATTCGCGCTAATGCCTATTATTGTTGCCGTTTCAATCATAAGTTTTATTATAATTTGGAAGAAAAAAAAACCTTCACTCGTCACTCTTCACTCGTCACTCTTTTATCCAATTACACTCATCTCTCTCTTGCTATCATCCTTACTTCTCGCCACCACCATCCAATTCCCCTCCGTAATCGGCTACGAACAAAACATCTTTGCCAAACGGCTGCTCGAGCTCGCTTTAATATTTCTCCTGCCATTTTTTATCATTGCCCTGCAACAATTTTTTATATTCCTAAAAAATCGTTCTGGTTGGCAACTTCTCGCTTCCGGCCTCCTTGCCTTTGCCCTAACCCTTTCTTTCTACTTCACCTATCCCACCCGTGATCCAGTTTCCCTCTATACCGGCTATAATGTGCGCGATGCTGACATTGAGGCAGTCCATTTTATTGATAAACAGAATAACGGACAAAATAACTATATTGTTTTGACCAACCAAACAGTGTCTGCAGCTGCTCTTCAAGAGTTCGGTTTTGGCCGATATCTGCCTACACCAGAAGGCGAACAATATTTTTACTCAATCCCGACCGGCGGCCCGCTTTATCAATACTTTAGAAAAATGGTTTACGAAAGCCCAATAAAAAAACACATGGTTGATGCCATGAATTTTGCTGGGGTGGATACTGCCTATTTTGTCCATACCAACTACTGGGCGCCAGCGGCCCAAATCCGCGACGCGGCGAAATTGGAAGCGGATAATTGGTGGGAAATTGGCGGGGGGAGGGTGTGGGTGTATGAGTATTTCAGATTTTAGATCCCTCCCCGCCCCGCACAATGCGGGGTGCGGGGCTCGGGACAAGCTTCAGATTTTTACCCTCGCGCCCACTTTGAATAATCATCGTGGCTGCCAATGTTGACAAGAAGTACATTGTTATCATCTTCAAATTCAAAAAGCACTCGAAAGCCATCTCGCAAGCAAAAAGCAAAATAGGCAAAAAGGTTGCCTTGCAGTTTGTGCGTTCCGAGCTTTAAGTCAAAAGGGTGTTTTTTAAATCTGTCAATTTTCCCTCCGAAGTCCTCCTTAATACGAGTCGGCATTTTCTTAAATGAGCGTCTAAATCGTGACGCGACGTGAAGAGTTAACATAAAACCGACAACGATCAGCGATTAAGGTATGATAGAAGCTGTTTGGTATTAGTAAAGGCCTTGGTTTTGCCGGCGAAATATTCAAGCCGCGCTTCTGCGACCATCTCATCAAGGGTATTGGGCTCATTGGCGCTCTTCAGCGCGGCAACATCAATTTCGCACACGATTTTTTTTCCGCGAGCGCTCTTGTAAAGACACTTCAGAGCAGTTAAAGGCAATGTAACCGCCGCTGGCTTGGTTATTTGTTTAGTTATTTGTCTGGTACGCATAGTGATTATAATATTATGATTTTACTATAACACAAACTCCAAAAATCGGCAACTAACCCGAGTAGTATTTCTCAAGACAAGTTCTGAAATCCAGACTCCCAGGTTCAACCAGTCGGGCTTTGGCATATCCACTTAACAACTCCCCCACCCCGCCCGTATCCGACGCGATAATAAAAAGTCCGTACTGCATCGCTTCAACAATCACCTGCGGCCGGTTTTCTATGCACATCGAAGGAAACACTAAAACATCGCATTTTTCATAAACTTTATTCAACTCTTCTTTTCCCAACCGTCCGTAAATTTTGACTCGCTCGTCTTTGCGACCCCACGCTTCAACTTCTTTCCGCAACGCCCCATCGCCAACAATATGAAATTCGCCTTTAAAATCATTTGGCAATCCTTCCCACGCCCGCATCAGCACTTCTATTCCCTTATGTTTCACCAACGAACTAACAAATAGAAACTTGCGGACCCGCAGACCTGCAGATCTGTTAACTAATTCACTATTTCTTATTTCCTTATTTCTTATTTCCTTATTTCTTATTTCTATATTTCTATTTTCCATTTTCCAATTACTATTTACAAAAAATCCTCGTTCGCGATAAAACTTTTCAATAAACCCTGACAGAGCGGCAATCTCATCCGGCCGGCCAAACCGTCGTTTCATTATCCAGCTATAAATCTTCTGCGCCAATGAATCGCGCGTATGATTCCATGGCAAAACGCCGCTCGGCTCAACTAACTGAACATCGTGTAAAGTGTGGATGTGCTTTAACCCAAGCCGCTGAATAACTTTGGGAACGCCAAAACCGATTCCCATTAAATTGTGCGTATTGACCGCGTCCGGTTTTTCTTTAATCAAAATTTTCTTGATAATCCGCGCGCTCCAAAAATTCCAAATATCAATCTTATGCCAAAGCAATTTTAACAAAAAATTATGCTTAGCTAAATTTTTGTATGAAAAAATATTCGGCGCCCAATAGCGATAGATGATAACGCCATCTTCAACTGAACGCTCCGGCCGCCAAGAGCTCCAGCAGGTCCATGGTTTCCACGAAATCACCACATCGCCAAACTTAACCAAATTCTCTATTACCTTTTCCGCCCCGCCCACCGCGTATGGCTGATATAAATTGTTAATATAGCAAATTTTCATAACACAAACAGTATAGATAAATTATCTAATTTTTGCAAAGATTGATACATGTCAACACCTTCTTCACACCCTGTGCAAAATGGGTGGTTGAATAAAATAATAGGATAGGTTATCATACTCACGGCGCACGCAACATGATACATGATGCAAATAACATAACTTGGTTTACATCATTCGTAATGCATCATGTTATCTGTATCATGTATCATGCTACGTGCATCATGCATCATGATTAAGAGACTATGCCTGACATCATCCAGCTAGAAAAAATTCCCCCTCAAAACCTAGAAGCGGAAAAATCGCTGCTTGGTTCTATTTTGCTTGACAAGGATGCTATCATAAAAATCGGCGACATGATAGAAAGCGCGGATTTCTATAAAAATGCCCACCGAGATATCTATGCTGCTATGGTTGAACTGTACAGCAAAAATCAACCAATTGATATACTCACGCTTTCAAACAGGCTTGAAGAAATCGGCAAACTTGAAAATATTGGCGGACGCAGTTATCTGGTTAGCCTGTCAAACGCAGTTCCGACCGCATCACATATAAAACAATACGCATCAATTGTCCAACGCAAGGCAACATTAAGGAAGCTTCTTGCCGCGTCAGATAAAATCGCAAAGCTCGGATATCAAGAAGAATCAGACGATATCGACGGCGTACTTGACGAAGCGCAGCAGCATATTTTCTCTATCAGTCAAAAGCATCTCAAACGCGGATTCATTGACATCAGATCAGTGCTTAATGAGGCTTTTGAACGCATTGATGAATTGCATAAAGAAAAAGGCAAATTGCGAGGATTGCCGACTGGTTTCAGGCAACTAGACAACCTGCTGGCCGGTCTGCAAAAATCCGACCTGATTATACTGGCAGCGAGACCTTCTGTCGGAAAAACATCCATGGCTCTGGATATTGCCAGACATGTAGCAGTGAAACAAAAGGTGCCTATTGGCTTATTCTCGCTAGAAATGAGTAAAGAACAGCTCGTTGACAGGCTGCTTTGCGCCGAAGCTGGGGTTGATTTATGGAAGATGAGAACAGGAAACTTGTCTGACAAGCCCGGCAGCGATGACTTTCCGCGCATTGGACACGCAATGGGCGTGCTCTCAGAAGCGCCGATTTATATTGATGACACGCCGGGAAATACAGTTATGCAAATCCGCACAAAAGCGAGACGGCTTGAAGCGGAACATGGTCTTGGTTTAATTATTGTCGATTACCTTCAGTTGATGGAATCTCACCGCAATTACGGCAGCGACAACCGCGTCCAAGAAGTGGCCGAAATCAGCCGGAACCTAAAAGGCATCGCGCGCGAACTTAATGTTCCTGTTTTGGCTCTCTCCCAGCTGTCTCGCGCGGTAGAACAAACCAAACCAGCAATTCCTAAATTGTCGCACTTGAGAGAATCTGGCAGTATTGAACAAGACGCGGATGTGGTAATGTTTATTTACCGCAAAGCAGCCGACCGCGGCTATCGTTTGGAAGACATTTCGCCAGACGAACGACACATCGCCGAAATTCATGTAGCTAAACACCGAAACGGTCCAACCGGCGTAGTAAGAGTATTTTTTGACGAACAACGAGCCAACTTTAAAAATTTGGATGTTAAATTTGGCGATACGGCTCCGCTTCAAACAGCGGCAGACGCACGGCCGCAAGTGATGAAAAATACGGCGATGCCGAAGTTCTAATCGTGTAACTTGTAACGTATAACTTGTAACTTGCGAAATGTAAGTTGTTACACGTTACAAGTTACACGTTACAAGTTACACCCTATATGATTTTTAAAAAAATAAATTGCTAATTACTACAACCCTATGTTTAATAAGTTGAAACAATTTAAGGACATGCGCTCCCAAGCCAAAAAGTTGCAGAGCAAACTGGCGGACGAATCCGTCACGGTCAAAGAGGCCGGCGACAAGATCGTCATGACCATGGACGGCAATTTAGCTATGACCGGCCTCGCCATTGACGACGATCTGCTCAATCCGTCAATGAAGAACAAACTGCAGGAAGGCATCAAAGACGCCCACAAAAGCGCCATGGGGAAAATGCAAAGAATTATGGCGATGAAGATGAAGGAGATGGGCGGTTTATCAGGGTTTTCTGGTGTTTCATAGTGTTGTGTCGGCACTTAGGGTCAAGGAAATCCAATAGACAGTGATAAAAATTTCTAATTCACCTAATTGTCTAATTCACCTAATAAAATACCCAATAAATTAAATACCCCAACTAAGTCAGTGTCTGGACTTTTTGGATATTAGAAATTGGAATTTTTATTAGGTGAATTAGGTGAATTAGAAATTAGGTGAATTTCAAAAACCATGTACCCTCCCCCCATCCAACAACTCCTCTCCGCATTTTCCAATCTCCCCACCGTCGGCCCCCGCACCGCCGAACGCTTTGTTTTTTATTTATTGAAATCCGGAAAAAAAGACGTAGCCGAACTAACTCTAGCGCTTAAGAATTTAATTACGCAAGTAAAAAGCTGTGAAATCTGCTGGGACTTTTCTGATACTTCACCTTGTAAAATTTGTACTGATACTAAACGCGACCACTCAACTATCTGCGTTGTAGAAGAGTCCCAAGACTTACAAGCAATTGAAAAAACACGAGAATATAATGGAATATACCATGTTCTTCGCGGTACTATCACGCCTGATGAAGAAGAAAGCGTTAAATATCTCAAAGTAGCTGAATTACTAAAACGCATCAACACAAAATCCGTAAATCAGGATTATCCGTTATCCGTAAGTCCAAAAGAAGTAATCCTCGCCCTTAACCATAATCTTGACGGCGAAAACACCATGATGTTTCTGGAAAAAAAACTAAAAGAGACCAACCCCAATCTCAAAATCACCCGCCTGGCCCGCGGCCTGCCCATGGGCTCGGACTTGCAATACGCGGACGAGATCACGCTGGGGAGCGCGTTGAAAAATAGAACTCAACAATAGAATTTGAGGCGCGCGGCATTTTCCCACATTGCCGCACGCCTCATCGCTCCAATACACCAATACCCCCCAAGATGGCGCAAGACCAGGCCGTCGCGCCTGATCCAATTTGATTATACCAGAATTGTGCTTATTGACAAGGGCGATAGAAACTGTTAAATTTACTTTCAACGGAAACCAACGACACTATGGAGGCGAGTCATGCTCTTTGTTCAATCCTTTTATCTGTTCGCCCTTGCCCTCTTGTTCGCCGCAATCGAGGTGGAGATTGAGGGCAGACATGGTTGGGCCGAAAAACTCCCAACCTGGTACAGACGTGAAGGCGTCGTCGCCCGAATGTACGGTGTAGTGATGGGAGGCAAGCCACTCACTGGCTACCACGCCTTCATGTTCTTCCTGCCTCTCATAATCTTTCACCTACCATTCGTCTGGGGGATGGAGTGGTCAAGCAAGCAGGAATGGCGAACCATAGCGATCTACTTTGCGTGGTGCCCGCTGTGGGATTTCTTGTGGTTCATCCTCAACCCGGCCTACAAGCTCGCCGGGTTCAGGAAAGACAGCATCTGGTGGCACTCCAAGAGCTACTGGATGTTCGGACTCTTCCCCATTGACTATCTGACCGGTTGGACGATCTCTGTCGTCATTGCGGCTTTTGGAAACGACTTGGACAGCCATATCCAAATGCTCGGCCTTTTTCTCGCGCTGACCTGCCTCACCTACGGCTGGTCGCCGTTGTACCACCGATGGTACAAATGGATGCGGCGGAAGGACGACCGGACAAAGGTCAACATCTTCCACTCTGACCAGTAACACCATCGACATCCCGTCGAAAGTGTTCAAACTCTACACATGCCACCGCGCTCCCCGCCGGTGGCATTGTAATTTTAATAACAAAAAAACCGCCACTTTCGGCGGATTCCCCTTTATGTCCATAACTTAAAGAAGGGTGGGGATGTCCCGTGTGAGTGAGTAACCGCCCTTCCTCCCCTATTTGAGGTTACAGATCATGCACGGGACATCCCATAAGGCGCCAGGCCACAGAATCCTTACTCTCTCTGCTCAGTGTGGTCAGGTTTGAGATTCGAGATTCAGGTTCGCGTCCTGGCGCCAGCAATTATCATAGCACAAAAAATAAAAATAACAAATACCGCCTCTCTGGCGGTTCTTAAATTTTCAATCTTTAATCTTTAGTCTTCAATCTTAAATTTCTCTACTTTCACCTTCGTAAACGTCTGCCTATGCCCCTGTACTCTCTTATATCTCACCTTTCTCTTAAACTTCACCACTCTAATCTTCCTTGCCCTGCCCTGTTCTTCTACGGTGGCGGAAACGCTAACGCCTGCTAAATATGGCGTGCCAATCTTGACATCTGTGCCATCTTCGTTGGCCAAAAGCAAAACCTTGTCAAAGATAACTTCCTTGCCGACCTCGGCGGCGAGTTTTTCCACTTTCAAAGTGCTTCCTGATTTAACTAGATATTGTTTACCTCCGGTGGCGATTACTGCAAACATAGAAACACTAATTTTATTCACGAATTAACACGAATCTAAAAACGACAAAATTATATATTATTTGGTTTAAAAAGTCAAGTTTTCCCATCCACAGAGGCCTTTTCGTGGTACGTGAAAAACTTACTCTTGTACAACCGTGAGTACATCCCCAATACGCAGGTCATGCTCCTCCGCCCACCCCGCAGGGAGTTCCAATACCAAATTGGCCGCTTTTCTTGGATAATACACCGCCAGATCTTCCTCCGGCACGTCTTCTGTCTGAACATTAGGAGCGATGTCTATAACTTTAGTCCCATTTAACCAGACGATATCAATCGGAAATTTCATGTCTCTCATTACCATAGCGATCCGGCCGGGCAGCGAAAAAACGAATAACATGCCTTGATATTCTCCCAATGAATCTCGCTTGCCTAATCCCTTCTTTTGCTGATACGGGGTCTTGGCAACCAGCACGCGAAGCTGTTCGCCTTTAATTTCGACAACGGCATCCGACCAGTGGTATTGCCAAATTTTAAGACCAACCACGCTCACCGCGAAGAGGGCGAGGATAATGAGATTGAATTTACTTAATTTGCTATTTGCTTTCATATTTAAATCGGAAAAAGATCAAAAAACATAAGATCATAAGATCATAAGATCACAAGATTGTTGATTTACAATATTGGCAAATTGATCTTCGGATCTTTTGTTCTTTTAATCTTCGGTCTTTGATCTTTAATCTTTAATCTTTAATCTTTCTCCCGCTTACTAAACCACACCCCCACCAACAACATCAGCACCAGTAAAAACACCAACGCCGCCATTTTCTGCGAACTTTGTAAAAATAATGTCGTTGCCCCAAAAAGTAGTGAGATCGTGTAAAACAAGAGCACTGCCTGCTTTTGCGACAACCCCGATTGCAAGAGCTTAAAATGCAAATGTTCATTATCTCCCACAAAAATGGATTGTTTGCGCCCCAGCCGCAAAAAAACCACCCGCGCCATGTCTAACATTGGAATACCGACGACGAGAAGGGTGGTGGCGACCTTTCCGCCGGAAATTATCGCCAGACTGCCGAGCATAAAGCCGGTAAATAAACTGCCGCCCTCGCCCAAAAATATTTTTGCCGGATGCCAATTCCAAACCAAAAATCCGAGACAGGCGCCGGCAAATATTATCGCCAATAGCGCCACTTCCGGCTGATACCACTGCGCTTGCCTGCTCAAGAAAAAAATCATCAAGGCGCCGATCGCCGTGATTCCCGCGACCAATCCATCCAGCCCGTCCAAAACTTTGGTAGTGAGCATCATGCCCATGAGCCAAAAAAATACCACAATGTCAGCCAGCACCACCCAATTGCCAATGCCGTCAATCGGAATAATCCACCGGTTTAATTCAATCACTCCGCCAAAGGGATTGGTGATTTCGTGCGGGCCGATGCCAAAGGAAATAATAACTAACGCGGCGAGAATGGGAGCCAGAATCTGGTAACGCGCTTTGATATTGTATTTGTCGTCAATCAACCCCCCGATCATCAGAATCAAACCGCCGATAAATAATCCTAAAATTTGTTTTGAGCTGACGTCTTTGCCAAAAGCGTCAAAAACATACAACGCGAACGCGCTGACAATAAAAAAACTGGCAAAAACCGCCAATCCGCCGCCCAAAGGAATTTTATTTTTATGAATCTTCCTGCTTTCTTCCCTTGGCGCGTCAACAATATTAAAATGCCTCATCAAAGCGCGGACAGCGCAAGTTAAACCGAAGGATAAGGCAAAAGTAAAAAAAAAAATATATAAAATTCATAATCTTTCACCCAAATACAGAATTACACAAAATTAAACAAAACTAAAATAAATTATAAAAAATTTTGTCCAATTTTGTATAATTTGTTGTAATTTAACGCTATTCAATATTTCGCAAAATTAACTACGAACTTTCTACTCGTATCTCGGCGCCTTCTCCCAAGACCACCACATCCCTTCTCTTCAATTTATTTGATAAAATCAATTCCGCCAATTTGTTCTCCACCTTATCCTGAATCGCCCGCCGCATTGGCCGCGCGCCGAACTGCGGATCAAAACCAATCTCGGCCAATGATTCCAGCGCCGCTTCTTCCACGCGCAATTCCACTCCCCGCTGTTCCAAATCTTTCGCCACCCGCTTTAGCATCAGACTGGCCACCTGTTTAATTTCTTCCCGTTCCAAAGATTTAAACAAAACAATGCCATCAAAACGATTTAAAAATTCCGGCTTATAATATTGTTTCAACTTAACCCTGATCAATGCCTGCCTAATTTCTTCCAATGCCGCCCCTTTGGCAATCTGTTCTTGAACATAGGCCGTAGCGGCGTTTGATGTGGCGATGATAATAGTATTTGTAAAATCAATCAACCGCCCCATACTATCGGTTAATCGGCCATCATCAAAGACTTGTAAAAATAGGTTCAAAACATTTGGATCTGCTTTTTCCATTTCATCCAACAAAACCAGAGAAAATGGTTTTTGGCGCACCGCTTCTGTCAAAATGCCGGTGCCTTTCTTTCCGGGCTGTCCAATCAAACGATAAATAGAAACTTGATCCTGATATTCGCTCATATCAATTCTTACCATCTTGTCTTCGCCCCCAAAATACACTTTCGCGATTGTCTTTGCCAATTCAGTTTTGCCAACTCCGGTTGGACCTAAAAATAAAAAATTCGCGATTGGCCGTTTTTGAGAACGCACCTCTGCTCTGGCGCGGCGCAACGCGTTCGCGACAAGATTGACTGCCTCCTCTTGGCCAATGACCATCTTATGCATCTCTTCCTCCAATCTCAACAACTTGGCTGATTCATCTTCTGAAATACTGGCGGTTGGGATCCCAGTCTTCTCACCCACTACCGCGGCGGCATCCTCTGCCGTTACTAGATTATTTTCTCCTTTGTTGCTTCGAACCAGACTGGCTGATTCGCTCATTATCTCTATCGCGCTTTCCGGCAGGCGTGAATCTTGCAAAAACCTGCCGGCAAGCGCGACAGATTTTTCCAGCGCGTCATAAGAAAAAAAGACCTTTTGTTTGTATTCAATTCCTCCAACCTTTGATTCAAGCGCTTGGATAGCTTGATTTTGATCCATCTCGCGAATATCAACGCGAGAAAAAACCTTGCCGATTTGCGTATTGATTATAAACTTGTTGTAGCCTTCTACGGTAGTGGTTGCAAATGTAAAAAATCGCCCCGGACCAAGATACTCCGCCAGAGTTTCGGAAACATCAAGCCCCCCGCCCTCTCCGCCGGCGCCAACCAAGTCATGCAGATTATTTATAAAAAGAATAATATTTTTTGCTCGAGAAACCTCATTCATTATGCGCAACAATCTTTCCTGAGCTCCGCTTACTGTCGTTCCGGCTAACAACGCTGACGTAGAAAGCTGAACCAGCCGTTTATCTTTGAGTATATCCGGCACGGCGTCTTCAATCATCCGTTCAGCAATCCCCTCAATAATGCTTGTCTTCCCCACGCCGCGATCTCCTACCAACAGCACGCTTTGCCTTCCTCCTTCTATAATTCTAAATATCTCGTCAATCTCTTTGTCTCTCGCGACAATTGGCGCCAGATGTCCGTATTTTGCCGCCATAGTAACATCTTGGCTAAAACTATTTAAATATGGCGTGGCAACCGCTGTCATCGCCCGATCAAGGCCATATTTGCTCCGTCTTGAACCCGCTTTGCGAATTGCAAAATATTGACGGCGCAGTCTTTCGCGTATTCTTATCCACTCGATGACATTAGCTAATTTTTGCTGATCGATTTTCAGATCATACAATATCTCTTGCAACGCTTCTGATTGACGGACAGCGGCGTAAAGCAAGTCGGTTATTTCTACATACTCCTGTTTCTCAAGCGTTGCTTTGTCATAGGCGCCAAACAATATTTCCATCATGTCATTATTGATTATCGGTTCATGTCCGCTTTGTTTATTTTCAAATAATTTTGAGATATGCGCTTTCACCAGCTGTATTGAAATACCAAATCTTACAAAAATATTTCCGATCTTAACAGCTGAAAGCAGGGCGTAAAACAAATGAAAAGGATCAACAAATTCTGCTTTTTGCGCTATCGCTACCCGGTATGCCTCTTCAATCACCTTTCTAGCCTCGGGTGTAAATACCAACGCGATATCTCTCCTTTTTTTTCTTGACAGTTTTCTCGCTTCTGTCCATGTCTGAAGCTGTCCAAATTCTGCAGTCTGCTCTTTTTCTTTTGCTTCAAAATCCCGGTAGGGAATGGTTTCTTGCGGCGTTCGGCGCAAAATCAATCTATACCAAAGATAGCTAAATGAAATTATTGAAAGCCAAAAAAAAGCTTGGGTGCTATTTTCAGGCTCATCCCAAAAACTCAGGGTAATAATATTATCCAATAAACCTCGGCGATAAGTAATCCAGATAAAAAATCCCATGAGCCCGATTCCAAAAACCAGCGCGCCAATTATGCGAAAACCACCCAAAATACGGCCAGCTTTTCGAACATTTATATGATATCTGGTCAGTGGTTCTCCAAAATATAAAAATTCATTTCCACTCAATTTACCGATGCTCATGCCGCGGCATTTGGCGCATTTGCGAAATCCAACATAGCCGGCGCCTTTGCAGGTATCGCAGACAAGAAGGTTGTGGGGCGCTGGCTTGGTAAACAACATAAAATTTGTTTCAAAAAGACCTGACTAGCATAAATAAAACAAACACCGGCAAGAACAGCCAAATAAAAAATATTATAATTACCGCAAACAGCCAGAATAAAAGCGCGGCTGACCGTCCGATAAAATTAACTAATCGCATAAATATGCTTACCAACCTGCCGCCAATGTCGCGTTGCCCAAACATTGGAACGAAAACATTTCTAATCCAGAGCCATGGAGACAGCCGCAGATTCCCATCTTGCAAAAGATGGAAGCAAAATAATAGCGCGTGTTTAGCGCCCTTTGTATACCACCAAAAAGGAAAAAATAAAAAATCAAGAAAAAAATCCAGCGCCATCCGTTGTAACACAAGAATCCACATACTTTACAAAATACAATATACATGGAGAAATATACAGTGAAAATATACAATATACCTAGGATCAATATCCAATTTATATTGTATTTTATTCCATGTAAATTGTATTGTTATTATACCATAAACAAAAAAACTCCCATAGGGGCTTTATGCGATGCGTGATAAATTGACCTCAACTCAACGTATGGCTACGGTCGTCCCAACAGGTATGACGTACTTCACATCGGTGGATGCAACCAGATTCATACCCTTAATACGCTCTTGGATGCTTGCCATTGATCTTTTTTCTGCAATCTGAACCTCTAGAGCTCTTGTCTGGTATTTTAATGTCTGAATGTCATTCTGCAAATTACTGATGTCAAATCCTTTCGTGGAAATTGAATTCATCTGAATAATATACAACACGCTAAAAATCATTAAAGCAGTGAGAAGAATCGCTCGAAAAGATGCGCTAAACAACCACTGGCGCACTGCCAGCCTTTTCTCTCTGCGTGTTTGTTTATTTTTGTATTTTGTCATAAATATAATCCTAATCTACGAATGATATCCGAATTTACAAATATCCTAATAATACTAATAAATTTGTAGACATTCGGAAATTGGTAGATTCGGATATCATTCGTAGATTAGGATTATTATATTTAAATCCTCTCAACCACCCTCATCTTCGCCGACCTGGCCCGCGGATTATTTTTATATTCTTCCTCCGAACATTCAATCGGCTTTTTTGTAATGATATTAATCGTTCTGCCTTCTTGGCTTTTGAAATAATGTTTGACAATCCGGTCTTCCAGCGAATGAAAACTGATAACCGCGAGCCGTCCGCCCGGCGCCAGCGCTTCCACTGCCTGCGGCAAGGCCAATTCCAAAACATTCAATTCATCATTAACCGCGATTCGGAGCGCCTGAAATACTTTGGTCGCTGGATGCGTGCCGCCGATCCATGGCACTTCTTTGTCGCTGCCGAGCTTTTTCCGGTAAACCGAGAGAATAATATTCACCAGCTGGCCGGTATTTTCAATTTTTACTCGCTTACGATATTTAGAGATCGCTTTGGCAATCTTTCTTCCGAACTTTTCTTCTCCATAGTCTCGAAAAATTCTTTCTAGCTCTTTCTGCTCTTCTTTATTTAAAATATCCGCCGCCGTAATTCCATGGTTGCCATCATACCTCATATTCAGCGGCTCATCTTTTTGAAAAGAAAATCCCCGGCCTCTTTCTTCAAACTGCGGACTAGACCAACCAAGATCCAGCAAAATTCCCCGCACAGGACCAAATTTTTCTGTATCAATAATTTGTTTTAAATTAATAAAGTTGCTACGGATCAATTTCACTCGCTCACCGAATTCATGCAGATATTTTCCCGCGCGCAAAATCGCTTCCGGATCAGCATCAATGCCGAACAATTTTCCGTCCGGCGCGGTTCGTTTTAAAATTTCTTCCGCATGCCCGGCGTCGCCCAACGTACAATCAATCACGCTACTCCCGGATTTCAGTTGTAACGATTCAATCGTTTCGTTTAGTAAGACTGGCACGTGTCTCATAAAATATCTGTCTAATATTCGTTAATATCTGTCAATATTTTCTGTAATAATTTAAGAAAGATAAAATATTAAACAAATATTGACAAATATTAAACACCCAGCTCCCCCATTCTCTCCGCAATCTCATTACTCTCCCCTTCCGACTTCTTGGTATATTCGTTCCACTTTTTCTGATCCCAAATTTCCAACCGATTGTAAAGACCGGCCAAAATCGTTTCCTTGTTAAGACCAGCAAAAGTACGCAAATATTCTGGAAGCACAATTCTCCCCTGCTTGTCCAAACTAACGTCCATCGCGCCGGCAAGCATCAGACGGGCAAAAGCGCGGGTATTGGACTGGGCAAATGGCAAGTTGGCAAGTTTATCAGCCAATTTTTTCCATTCTGCTTTGGTGTACAAAAACAGACAGCTATCTAGTCCGCGTGTTACCACAGCGCCCTTTGATAAATCGGCTCTAAATTTCTTGGGGATGGCAATTCTCCCCTTATCATCTATATTGTGGCTATATTCTCCAATAAACACATGGGAAAATTAAATGGGGTGGATAAATAAACAAGCATAATATTTATCCGTAAATCAGGATTATCAGTAATCCGTAAGCCCCCACTTTTCCCCACTAAAATCCATTATATACCACTATTTTACCCCGCGCAAGTCCTTTTTCCCCACTTTATCCACAGGTATAAAAAATCTTCCGTCTACATCTGACTATTTTTTGGAATTACAAAAAAAATCCGCCCGTATGGACAGATTTTCTTTTCCCCGCTATTTTGAAAACTTAAAATTTCAAAACATCGGGGAAATGAGGATGACCAGTCCTCTCGCAGTTGGTGGGAATATCTGCGTTTTTTGCCTTTGCCAAAATATTTCAGCGCGGCGGGTCATTTCTCCTTGGATTGGTTATTTAACTTTGTCAATATTCTTCAGATAGACGCCATCGCTCTTTTGACTATTCTTGACAGACACCAGTGCCTCTACCGCGCCATCCGTGTGGCGATAATAAAGGCGCCCGCCATCCTTGCTCCCGCGAAGAGGATAATGAAATTCTCGAAAGCCATTAGTACTCTCAAAACTCTCGCCTCGAACTTCGCCGGGATTGAAATTGAGCTGAAAGAGGAACCTGACAGCCCCTGACCAGTCAACCTCGTTTTCCATGAGCGAGATGCTACGCGGCAGGAACCGGAGTTTCGGAAACGTTATCGCGAGGAATTCAACTAAACGAGTTTGCGGAATACCATCTTCTGATTCTTCAGCAGCCCGGCTTTCTCTCACCAACGCGTCAACTTCCTCGCGCGCAGCCTGCAACTGAACCCGCAGGTTCTCGCAGTCGGTTTCCAATCGCTGGCGTTCATCGCGTTCACCATTGAGTTTCTGATCATAATCATCAATCATAGTGAGCAAATCAGTTTCCAAGCTTGAACGTTGAATTTCGCCAGCTCTCTTCTCCTCTGCCAAAACAGCGATCTTGCCTTCCAAGTCTGTTTTGCTGACAGCATCTTCTTCTGGCGAGGACAATGTTGCTAAACGCAATGTCCAGTATTTCACGTCCCATTCGTGATCAGCCTGTTCCAACCCAAGTTTCCTCTCCAGCGATCTTTGCTTATCACGCAGGTTGGACAATTCCATACGCAGTTGTCCATTTATCTGCGTCAGTCTGGAATGATCTTCTTTCAAAATCCTATGACTGTCTTGACTAACTCCATCCGCTCGGTGTTCTGCCGCTGGTATGGCAAAAAGCGGAGAGAGACATTTGTTGATTTCCTCGCGCAATGGCCGCGCGAGCGACCCATCCTTGTTTGTCTTGGAAAGACGGATGAACCAGTTATACCTATTTCCATCGCCAGACGCCGGCTTGCGGCTGGTTCCGGACATAGCGACATCAAATCCTGCTCTGGCTAGCGCCTCTCTGACGCTCTTCAAAAAAGCCACTGGCCCATTCAACAGGACGTAGACGTAGTATCCGGAGTCATCCAATGTCCAGCCGGGCGACTGCGTGCTTTGTTTTGAAACAGTCGCCGTTGGATGTTTTCTGGTGTCGGGGGCTTTCCGAACTATAGCTTCCGCACACTGATCTTCCAGTAAAACTTCATCCTCCTCGTATTGTTCTGCACAATCCTGCAAATCACTAACTTCATCCTCGTAGTGATCTGGACCAAAATCATCAGAGTTACAGTCGTAATCATTTCTCTTCTGGCGTGACATGTTCTTCTCTCCTTTTGCGCCAGCGCGTAATGCTGGACTTTTGTTTCGTGATCCAATTTGAGGGATGGTTGGCCATGCGCAGCGACCAACATCAATAACCAATCTAAAGGCAGATTAAATCAAAAATTAAAATAAGTCAAGACTGACTACACAATAAAACAGTTATATAAAAACTAAAACTTTCCAAGCCTGAATATCTGTGATAGAATTCCTTTGTATGACCAAAGAATCTTTAGAACAAAAACACGCCGCTATAGCGGCTCTTTTGGCAGAAGAAACTTTAATTGCTTATCGGAAGATCATCGCCGCCCGCTTCCCGTATTTGGCAACTGCCAAAAACACGGCCGCGCGCATTGATGAATGTTTGGAAGATTTACGCAAGGAATCTCCCGACTCTTGGGAGACAAAACTCAGACAAATGGACATGGAGAGTAAAAATCCAATTCTTCCTTCTAATAGAGAATAAAAAAAACACTTTTCATACAACAGACAAGAGTATCCGGTAACATTTTGAAAGACAACCAAAACCTGGGACAAAATATGGCCAGCACGAACAGTTTCAAATGGCGATTCAGATACGCCTTAATTTCTTCTGATAAGCGATCGCAAACCGATGCGCCTCGTCCCGTACTTGAATTAACAGCTTATTATTTTCTTCCACCCACTTCACAAATCTTCCCCTTTCCTCTTTCCCCTTTCCTCTTTCCCCAAAAACAAACTCATTCTTCTTCCTCTCCCTCCCTTTCGCAATCCCCACCACAGGGATCTCAATCCCCCGCTCCAGCAAAACTTTTTTAACTCTATTCACCTGCGGCTTTCCCCCATCTATTAAAAACAAATCCGGAAGCGGCCAATAATTGTTTTTCGTACTTCGTAATTTCGTATCTTTCGTATTTCGTATCTCTTGCGCATGAGCGATTCTGCGACGCAAAACTTCCTCCAAACAATCTACATCACTCTGCCCCTCAACAGTTTTAATTTTAAACTTCCGGTACTGGCTTTTGTCCGGCTCGCCGTTTACAAAAACTACCATTGACCCCGCCTTTCCGGTACTGCCTAAATTTGAAATGTCAAACCCCTCTATCCGTAACCCATATCCCGTAACCCGTAACCCGTGTTCAAAAAAACTTTTATTTAATAAAGCAATGTCGCGAATCCTCTTCAACACATTTACCTGATCGCGCAGCCGAGCCGCTTCTTCGTATTCCTGTTTCTTTGAAAATTCTTTCATTTTCTTTTCCAAACTTATTATCAAACGTTTTTTATTTCCGCGCAAAAAAATAATCAGGGGCTTAATAACTTTTTCCTTATATTCTCTCGGACTGATTTCGCCCGTACAAACCCCCAGGCACTCTCCAATCTGATAATAAAAACATGGACGACCAACGCTGTCATACTTACTCTGCTTACCGGCCGGCAGGCAGGTGGAAATAAAAAACAATCTCCGCAACAAACTCATCATCGCTTTCGCATTCAACCACGGATAAGGTCCAAAAACGTATGTATAATCCCCCAATTTCCAATTTCTAGTTTCCAATTTCTTTCCAAAGCATCTGACCAAATTATGTCTTCGCACCGTTGTAACCTTGGGAAACTCTTCGTCAGTAATAACCACAAAATTCCAACTCTTATCATCCTTCCCCTCCACATTATACTTTGGCTGGTATTTCTTGATATAATTCGCTTCCAAAATAATCGCTTCCAACACCGAATCTGTCTCTTTCCATCTGATATCAACGACTTCATGAATCATTCGCTCAATCGGCCGGTCTGTTCGTTGCCCCAAAAAATAGGAACGCGCTCTGCTTTTCAAATTAGTCGCTTTGCCAACGTAAATCAACGCTTTTTTTGCGTTGTAAAAGAGGTAAATGCCAGAGGTGTTTGGGATTTTGTGCAATCTATGCTTTATCATCATAATAGCAAAAAATTTTATACCAACTTTGAATACACACACCCGCAATAATGCTGTCTATACACTCCCCTCTCTTGGCACAAAATCCGGCTCGCATCTTGCCGCCCACGTTTCTTCCAATTCTCCTCGTAAAACTTAACCCCGTACTTCCTGCCCACCTCAACTCCGAGCGGATTAATAATGTCCGCTTTTTTATTTCTCCCGCTCGTTAACGTACAGCTAAAATAATCAAAACCATTCGCAACAGCGTATTTCGCCGTTTCCTCCAAACGCATCGCAAAACACCGCCGGCACCTCTCCCCGCCTTCCGGCTCGTCTTTATATTCATCAGCCAATTTAAACCAATCAACTGGATTATATCCTCCCTCAATAAACGGAACAGCCATCTCCTCGCAAATTTTAATCACTTCGGCTTTGCGCTTTTCGTATTCTTCTTTAGGGTGAATGTTTGGATTATAATAATAAGCGGTAACTTCAAAGTTCCGCTTTAATTCTTCTAAAATCGCGATAACGCACGGGCCGCAACAGATATGTAATAAGAATCGTTTTTGCATAAAACACTCGTAAATAGCACACAGATTACCAAGATGACCAGGATTTACCAAGATATAAAAATCATGGTTCATCATGGCAATCTTGGAAATCTGTGTGCTATTTCTTTTTGGTTAAATAATTCTTCCCTTTTAATTCCTCCGGCAAATAATCCTGCTTTACTTCCCCATCAAAATCCGGATTATATTTATACTCCTTCCCATAACCGATCTCTTTCATAAACTTCGTCGGCGCGTTTCGCAAATGAATGGGAACGCCCAAATGCGAAGTTTCCCGCGCATCTATGACCGCTTCTTCATACGCGCGGTAAAGCTGATTTGACTTGGTTGATTTAGCGCAGTACACCACTGCTTGGGCCAGATGAACGGAACATTCCGGCATGCCAATCTTATGGCAAGCATCATAAGCCGCGTTGGCTTGAACCAGCGCCTCGCTGTTCGCCATGCCAATATCTTCGCAAGCAAACCGCAACACTCTGCGGGCAACATAGAGCGGATCAGCTCCGCCTTCCAACATCCGCGCGAGCCAATACAACGCCGCGTTCGCGTCGCTGCCGCGCATTGACTTGTGCAAAGCGGAGATTAAATTGTAAAATTCCTCGCCGCGTTTGTCGAACACCAGATGTGTTCGCTGTAATGCTTCCTTGATATCCTGTTCCTGTAACGTGTAACCTATAACTTGTAACTTATTTTTATTTCCTTGTTTACTTTTGAAAGCTAAGTCTAATCCATTTAATGCTGTTCTGGCATCACCGCCTGATAATTCTGCGAGTAACTCAATAGTCTCACTCTTAATCTCAATTTTATAATTACCCAGTCCCCTTTCTTCATCACCCAACGCTCGTCTGATTAAATTAACAATGTCCGCGGTTTCCAAATATTTCAAAATAAACACTCGTGAGCGGGAAAGCAAAGCGCCGATTATTTCAAACGACGGATTTTCGGTTGTCGCGCCGATAAGCGTGACCGTACCATGTTCAACATAAGGCAACAGAGCGTCTTGCTGGGCTTTGTTCCAGCGATGAATTTCGTCAATAAATAAAATCGTTCGCGTGCCCAGCCGCCGATCCTGCTCGGCGCGATCAATCACTTTTCTCAAATCATCTTTGCCGCTCATCACTCCGGAAAGCGTAACAAAATTCGCCTTGGTTTCGCTGGCAATAATCCGAGCGAGCGTGGTCTTGCCCACCCCCGGCGGCCCCCAAAAAACCAGCGATGCCAACTCATCGTTTTCTATCAATTTACGCAACAATTTACCTTCTCCGACTATCTCTTCCTGCCCCGCGAATTCATCAAAATTGCGCGGCCGCATGCGATCGGCGAGGGGGGGTTGGTGGGGGGTGGTGTGGGGCATAGCGAGGGTAGTGTACTGAAAAAATAAGGGGTTGTCCAACGTTTGGTTGGCTCAACCCTCTTCGGCGGTAACCCACACCTCATCCCTAACCCTTCTCCTTGAAGGAGAAGGGAACTAAAAAACTTTCGCTGGCGGTCTCCCCTTCTCCCTCAGGGAGAAGGGGCAGGGGGTTGAGGGGCGCGCGCCACCAGCGACCGCGCCACCGCCAACCCCCCTCAAACAAAAAAACCAGCTCCCAAGCTGATCAAAAAGAATCTCCCGCCCGCCGCAATCCATCTTTGGATTGCGGCGGGCTTATTTCCTGTTCACCACCATCCCATCAGCCCTCAATCATCTCCCAGCGAGTAAGGCATGCCCCCAAGAACAGAAAACCGTACAGAGCCGCTTCACCGAGCTTCCCTTCGATGATACTGCCGATGGCTAACACCAAGGTGGCGGTAGCCAACAATGAAGTCATTACCCTAACATACGTCCTAATTGTCCTCATCTTGACCCTCCTTGCTACTGACTATTGAATATTACAATAAAAAGCATACTCTCTCTCTCTCTCAAAAACGCAAGCACAAAATCAAAAATAATCTACCCCGCTTTAGCGGGGGTTCGGCGGGCTTTAGCCCGTACGTTTGCGCGTCCGTTGGAGCTAAAGCTCCACGACCCCCGCTAAAGCGGGGTAGATTAAAAACAGACGCTTCTATCGTCTGCGTTTTTGTCTGACCAAGAATGTTGCCCGTTCAAACCCTCATCCCGTGCTTCTTTATTTCCGCCGGCAACGAAAGCAGAGGATTTTTCAAGTCTCTGTCGCTTAAAACATGCGGCTCCAATTTAACGTGTACCTGTTTGGCCCACCAGGCGATATCATTCACTTTTCTCCGACTCGCTCCTGACAAGCCGGATGGTAAAACTATGGCGACATCCAGATCGCTGTCAACATCCGCCGTCCCCTTAAAATAAGAGCCGAATAACCAAAACTGCTGAAAGGGAATCTGTTCTTCTTTCAGCTTGTTCTTCAATTCATTAATAATTCTCTCCACTTCTTCTTTTTTTAATTTTTTCCTCTCCGCTTTGATAACCATAAATACATCTCATTTATTATCTTCAACCACTTGACGGCCTTGCTTTTGGAAATTCGTTTATGAAATTCAAGTTTTTCTTCAAAATAACGCCCGGCGATATTAAAAGTGTTAATTTCCACCAGGGCTTTGCGCTGTTCGCTTGATAAATCTATCTTTACCAACCCAGCCAAATATAACAGATCGTGCGAACGGGGTGCGGAGCTGTTGGTCTCTTCAACCATCATTGACTTTAATAATTTTTCCAGCGCCAAATGTCCGCAAAACAGCGCGTGATCATAATAACCATTTCTCATTACGCAATTCGCGAGCTCAAGCGATTTCTTCGCGCCGTCTCTCCAGTATTTTATCAATTTGTCTTTTTGTATTTTCTCCATAATACTTTCCGGTTCAATCATACCAAAAAGTAAGACCTTTGTCAAACAACAGGATAAGAAGTGAGGGCGCTCGGGATCAACATCGCGGTTAAGCGAGTTGACCCCGGACTCGCATCATCTTAGAACGCAACCGCCCTCAGCCGGCTACGTTCCGTCGAGGATGCTCTCCGTCCTCTCGGGCGGATAGATTGGAACGGACATAAGACCTCCTTTGAAGGTAGCCATTCCGATAAAAAGCATACTCTCTCTCTCTCTCAAAAACGCAAGCATAAAATCGTCTGCACCAAAACTAAAAACCGCCCAGTTGGACGGTTCTTAGTTGTGGAGCCAAGGGGTATTGAACCCCTCTATCCGAGTGTCGACCACGGATTCCTCACCGTGAGGTGGCCCCTCAAACTCCACGAAAACATTATAACATTTTTAAAACAAAAA
>JBAZZL010000013.1:0-27880 GCA_041658785.1 Patescibacteria group bacterium | reverse complement strand
ATTGTAATTGTTCCCCCGCCTTTTTGGCCTGCTCTCTGCCTGTATCATTAAGCGGATTATCAGTTTGTCCTTGCGCGCGCTTTTCAACATTCCACGCTGTTTCTCCATGTCGAACAAAATACCAGTTCCCTTTTGGTTCAATACCAACTTTTGGCTCGCCACAACATGCGCAGTACCACACCGGAATCCGATGCCCATACCAAATCTGCCGACTAACGCACCAGTCGCGTAAATTATCTATCCAATGAAAATAAATCTTTTCAAATCTTTCCGGAATAATTTTTATTTCTCCGCTCTTAACCGCAATCTGCATTCGCTCTTTCAAACTCAACTCTCCCGCAAACACTCTATTGGCTATTGGCTCTTGGCTGTGAACTTTTTTATTTACGTCAATAAACCATTGTTTAGACGGCAACGGCTCAATTGACGCTCCGCAACGGTAACAAATAGAAAGATTGTTAATAATTTCTTCTTCTTTTTCCAGCAAATCTTGTTTTCGCAAAAACTCCACGACTTTTTTTCGCGCTGCCAAAACCGACAAACCCGCGTATTCTTTACCCGCTTCATCAGTCATCGCCCCAGCCTCATCAATAATCTTGATAACTGGCAAATTATTTTTTTGCGCCATTTCATAGTCAACACGGCTATGCGCCGGAGTAACACCAAGCGCGCCCGTGCCAAAATTCATATCTACTGATTCGTCCGCGATAATTTTAATGCTCAAATCCGCCCCGCCCGCAAACTTGGCAACTTTATAAACTTTATTAACTAATTTTTTATACCTTTTATCTCTCGGATTAACGGCCACAGCGGCATCTCCCAATTTCGTCTCCGGACGGGTGGTGGAAATCAAGATCGGAAAATCTTTGGCATACTTAAAAGTATATAGTTTGGCAGTCTGCTCTTTGTATTCCACCTCATCATCCGCCAAAGTGGAATGGCACCGCGGACACCAGTTGACAATGCAGTAGCCGCGGTAAATCAGCCCGTCGTCGTACATTTTTTTAAAAACGGTTCTGACCGCTAAATTTCTTTTTTCATCCAAAGTAAACGCTTCCCGCGACCAGTCCAAGGACGAGCCCATTTTTTTTGTCTGATTAACAATAATGTCATGCGATTCTTGGGCAAACTTATTTACTTCGGCCAAAAACTTCTCCCGCCCCAATTCCTTCCGCGGATCTTTATATCCTTCTGCCATCAATAATTTTTCCACTTTGGTCTGCGTGGCAATCGCCGCGTGATCCGTGCCCGGCAGCCACAATGTCTTGTCGCCTTTCATGCGATGGTAGCGGATCATCACATCTTGGATAGCAAGCATAGCCGCGTGGCCTATGTGCAGATTGCCAGTAACATTGGGCGGCGGCAAAACAATGGAAAATGGCTCGGCGTCTTTGTCGCATACGCCTTTTTCCACGCAAACATCCGGATTAAAAAACCCGCTCGCTTCCCAGCGGTGATAGATGCCGTCTTCGTATTTGTTTGGCTCGTAGGCCTTTGGGAGCTCTTTCATAATGTCTCGTGTTACGTGTCTTGTGTTTCATGACGTCGCGTCCACCATTTCTTCACCACCGGCACCGTCAAAGTAGACAGCACAAACGCCACCGCAGGTACTACTGCATTGGCCAATGGTTGGGGAATATTGCTAAAATACATAAACAGCACGATCACAATATAAGTCAGCGCAAAAATCACCAGCTTGCGCGTCAAGCTCGTTTCCCAGGCCTTGTCCGCCTCCACCCTTTTGTTTCTATCTTCAATGGCTCTTATTCTATTTTCCAACTCATTTATTCCTTCTGACATAGTACTCTTATTTTACTAAATCTCGCTAAAAAAAGCAATAATTTCAACAAATTCGCGCTTATTTATGTAAAAATTCGTGTTTCCGCAAGATTGACAGAAATTTGATTACTTGATAGGATAATCTATTCTTTGTATGGCTTTTAACCAAACGCAACAAATCCACCAGCTTTGGGAAGATAAAAAGAATATTCTCATTACCTTCCGAAAAAACGGCGCTGGCGACGCTATCTCAAGCGCGATCGCTCTGCTTTTATTTTTGGAGCGTCTTGGCAAGCGCGTTGATGTTATTTGCGAGGATTTTGTTTTGCCAAAAAATTTTAGTTTCTTAAAAAACTCTGACAAAATCAGGCCGGCTATTTCTGACTTGCAAAAATTTGTGGTAACGCTGGATGTCAAAGAAACTGGATTGCAAGAATTGAGCTATGATCTAAAAGATGAAAAACTGCGCATTTATATTACGCCAAAAAAAGGATTTTTAACCCGCGACAATGTCCGCACTGCCCAGTCTGATTTTAAGTATGATTTGATTATTACCGTAAATACCCCGGATCTAAATTCGCTTGGTGGATTATACGAAAACAATACCGAGCTTTTTTATAAAACACCCATAATCAACATTGACCACGAAAACGCGAATGAACATTACGGGCATATCAACTTGATTGATATTACCGCCGCTTCAACCGCTGAAATAATTTATGAATTATTAAAAAATCTAGGCGAAGAATATATTGACAACGGACTCTCCACCGCGCTGCTCGCCGGCATGATTGCCGCGACCCATAGCTTCAAGCTGCCCAATGTCAAACCTCACACTCTGTCTATCGCCGGCAAACTGATTAGTCTGGGAGCTGATCGCGATAAAATTATCCGCCAGCTCTATCGCACCAGGTCCATCTCTACTCTCAAATTATGGGGTGAAGCTCTATCCCATCTGCAATCTGACAAAGAAACTAAACTGGTTTGGACCAGCATCACGCGCGACAATTTTGTCCGTTCCGGAGCGCAAGAAACCGATCTGTATGACGTGGTTGAAGAAATTATCAGCACCTCGCCGGAAGCGGAATTGATTATTATTTTCCACGAACACAGCGCTGGAGGGGAACCGCCTCTTATTCATGTTATTCTCCATTCCAACAAAAACACCTATGACGCTAAAAAACTTCTCCAAAACTACCACCCGCCGACCGGCAACAAAAAACAATCCATTTGCGTCATCTCCGGCAAACCAATGAAACAAGTGGAAGAAGAAGTGGTGAGGGAAATTAAAAAACAGTTGTGAAGACAACTGTCTTTTAATTCACCTAATTCACCTAATTGTCTAATTCACCTAATAAAATGTCTAATGACAAATATCTAATTGTTGTCTTCAATTTTTTTCTTTTCTTCCGTTTCTTTGGCTTTTCTGACGATGGTTACTAATATGAGATTCAATTCGTGGGCTTCTTTCCATAGCCTTCTGCCTTCTGCGGCATGAATGGGGCAAGCTCGGGAGAGCATGCGGATAAAATGTTTTGCTTCCTTTGCTTCCTTATTGGCGATTGACATCTTGTGAATAAAATCCTTATTGCTCTCGGCGCAATCAGCTTCGCAATAATTAGCTCCGATAGACGTAGCAGAGGCGACCAGTTGGGAGATCAATCTGTTGGTAATATCGTTCCGAGGCAGTTTGCCAACCCAATCAATGACTTCTTCGCCAAACCGAGCGCTTCTCTCTTCTATATCATAGATTTTCTTTTTGTCACTATCATTTGGCATTTGAATTTTTATTAGAGCTTGCCCTGAGCGAAGCCGAATGGGTGAATTAGGTGAATTAGACAATTAGGTGAATTATATCAACGCCCTTCCGGTCATCTCTTTCGGCTTTTTCATTCCCAAAATCTTGAGAACAGTCGGCGCCACGTCCGCGAGCATGCCTACCGGATGCATCAGGCTCAAGTCTCCTTCCGGCGCATCGCCTGCGGGCAAGGCTTGCCCGCGATACTCATTGGCGATGATCAAAAATGGCACTGGATTGGTGCTATGCTCTTTGTCTTTGTCTCCGGTCTGGAGATTTTTTACTTCTTCCGCATTGCCATGATCCGCGGTAATGATGAGCGTCCCATCTTTTACCAACACCTGCTCGACGATTTTTCCCAATCCTTTGTCAACCGCTTCGCATGCCTTTGCGGTTGCTTCGAAATCGCCGGTATGAGCAACCATGTCGGCATTGGCGTAATTTACAAAAATGACATCATATTTATCTTCTTGGACTGCTTTTATCACCTCTTTTGTCAATTCCGGCGCAGACATCTCCGGCGCAAGATCATATGAAGCTACTTTTGGCGATGGAATAATTTTTCTTTCTTCTCCTTTGAAAGGATCTTCAATGGTGCCATTTAAAAAAAAGGTGATGTGGGCGTACTTCTCTGTTTCCGCGATATGTAATTGTTTCAAGCCCGATCCGCTAATAACTTCTGCCAAGCAATTGTGCACGACAATGGGGGAAAAGGCCGTCGCCACTGGAATTTCTTTTTCATATTCAGTCATAGTGACAAAAAAAAGATCTTTGATATAAGTCCGGTTAAATTTGCCAAACCCAGGCAATACAAATGCCTTGGTCAGCTGGCGGGCTCGATCCGGCCGAAAATTAAAAAATATTATTGCATCATTTTCTTTGATCGTGGCCGTCGGTTCGCCACCCTTGCCAATTACGACCGGAATAAACTCTTCATCATAAATCTTTTTATTATATGAAGCCTTAATCGCCTCAAGCGGATCTTTGTAATATTCTTCCGCTACCCCCTCGGCCATCGCTCGATACGCTTTTTCAACTCTATCCCATCGATTATCGCGATCCATCGCATAATAACGCCCAGACAATGATGCTATTTTGCCGACTTTCAATTCCTTCATCTTTGCCTCAAGCTGTCCAATAAAATCAATTCCGCTGTCTTGCTTGGTGTCTCGGCCGTCCAAAATAGCATGGACAAAAATATCTCTTATTTTTTTCTTTTTTGCCAATTCCAACAACTTGTGGCAGTGCTCTTGGCTAGAATGAACATTCCCCGCGCTCACTAATCCGATTAGATGAAGAGTGGATTGATGCTCTTTAACATGCTCTATTGCTTCAATGAACGCTTTGTTGTCAAAAAAAGAACCATCGGCAATGCTTTTGTTGATCCGCGGAAATGTCTGATAATAAACGCGTCCCGCGCCAATATTTAAGTGTCCGACTTCTGAATTTCCCATTACGCCAAATGACAAGCCAACCTCATTGCCGGAGGCGTATAATGTCATAGCTGGATACTCGCGCACAAACTTGTCCATATTTGGAGTTTTACCGCGCGTAATTGCGTTGCCCTCACCATCCGGCGCGACACCCCAGCCATCAAGAATTGCTAAAACCACCGGTTTTGGTCTACTAGACATAACAGATAAACTGAACTAAATAAAATTTGACAAAATTATACAGAATTAAACAAAATTATTTTAATTTTGTTTAATTCTGTTTAATTTATTAATTTTTTATTGAATTTTTTAATATACTAAATCTAAAATCAAAAATCATAAATCTGCAATCAAAAAAGAATTTTTCCTGTCATCTCCTTCGGCTTGTTTATTCCCATCAATTTAAGCAGTGTCGGCGCTACATCTGCCAATCTTCCTTTTTTCAACTTCTTCATTGGGAGATTATTTCCCACAATTATAAACGGCACCGGATTGGCGGTGTGTTCGGTAATCACTTCTCTGGTCTTTTCATCAAACATTACATCCGCGTTTCCGTGGTCAGCGGTAATGGCCAGTTGGCCGCCTTTTTTTAAAATAAAATCAACCAGCCGCCTCACTTCATTATCTACCGCCTGAACCGCTTTTTTGGCAGCCGCTATATTGCCGGTATGCGCGACCATGTCCGCATTGGGATAATTGACGCAGACAAAGTTGTACATCTCATTGTTAATACCGGCCATAGTGGCATTGGTAATCGCTTTTGACTCCATCTCTGGATAATCGGCAAAAGAATAAACATTTTTTGACTTCACCAAATAACGCGTTTCCCCGTTAATCGGCTTAGGGAAGCCTCCATTCAAAAAAAAGGTAACGTGAGCATATTTTTCAGTTTCAGAAATGTATAATTGCTTTCTATGATCATCAATCGCTTTGGCCAAACAATTTTCTATATTCGGACTGGGGAAAGCAGTAAGAATATTTGGCAAATCAGGCCCGAAATCAGTCATGGCCACAAAACGGATATTCTTTGAACGCTTATTGCGCTTAAACGCTCCCGGGTTCATCTTGGCAAAATCAGGCTGGACAAAAGCTTTGGTCAACTGGCGGGCGCGATCACTCCTGGCGTTAAAAAAATAAACGATGTCATTATTCTTTACCAAAGCTGCCGGCTTGCCGTTATCTAAAATTACAATCGGAGAGATCTGCTCATCTGTTTCTTCGCGGTTGTAGGCTTGGGCAATCGCTTCCTCAGCGCTGTCTGCTGTACACTTGGCCTTGCCGGCAGCGATTGCCTCATATGCCAGTTTGGTGCGCTCCCAGTTCTTATTCCGATCCATGCCATACATGCGGCCCATTACCGTGGCGATTCTTTCGCTATTCTTCATCTGCTTGCGTAAATTTTGTAGAAACTTAATCGCGGCATGCGGCGGCGCATCTCGGCCGTCGGTAAATAAATGCAAAGCTACCCCGTGCTGATGATGTTCGCGCAAATATCCAAGCAAGGCGTACAGATGTTCCGGCCGAGCATGCGGACTATTGTTGCCGGTCAAGAGTCCGATAACATGAACTATTGTTTTGTATTTTTGGGCATGAAACAATGCCTGATCCAAAGCAGTATTTTTGAAAAAAGTGCCATCTTTAATAGCTTCGGAAATCCTAACCAAATCTTGCTTCACTACCCGGCCAGCGCCGATATTGAAATGCCCAGCCTCTGAATTGCCGCTCTGCCCCGAAAACAACCCCACATCCTTGCCATGAGCAATCAATCTTGTGCTGGGATACTTTTTCATATAACCAAAAATATTCGGCGCAGTCTCGGGCGTAACCGCGTTGCCCTTATTTTTGAAGTCAGCCAAGCCAAAACCGTCTAAAATAACAAGAAGGGTGAGTTTGACTCTACTTTTTTTTTCCACTTTTTTAACTATTTTTTTAACTATTTTCTTTGGCATAAGCAACACCTATTATACCTCATCCTACTCAAATGCTCAATAACCAATATTCAATGTCCGATACTTATTGAGTGTACGAATTCCGTACGCATCCTTGACAAGAAAAGCAAAATAATGCTATAGTTAAACGCTTTTTCGGAATATACTAACCTCCGAGAGAGTTTTCAACCTGCTTGCTCGCGAACGCGGGTAAGTTGCTCTTTTCACAATCACAGAAACAAGGGCACAGCCCGAAGGAGAAGTCATGAAAAACGTTACCCTCATTTCTTTGTTTGTTGCTTTGTTCGTGGTCGCGGCGTGTGGTGGCGAAGGTGGATCGACCGACGGTCGGCACAACGACCAGGACGCCGGCCATGACGTTGGGGAGGAGGACGACTATCGGTCATTTGACTCCCGCTTCACCGAAGCGGAAGAAGAGACGACGGATGAGCAGGTAGTGCGGATGGACGCGATATGGCAGCCGGAAGTTGCCGAGGTTGGTCTTGACGCGAGGTTTGACCCGGCCGAGATCGGTTTTGACGCCGACGTCGCGGCGGACACCCTGGATGTGTTCGCCGATATCTCTGATGTCCACGATCTTGGGGCAGACAGCGACTTGCTGGATGGAGGCGATGCCGCGCGGCTCACTGTTGAACGCGCGCCCGATATGCCGGTATTCCAGATTGTGGAAGACCCGGACACCGATGGCGAACAAATAACGCTTGGCGCTTTCTCACTCTGCGCCGAAAGTTCGGACGTGACGCTCAAGACCACCACCCTTACCATGGAGGGGTGGTTCGGTGATCTCTCTCTTGAGGTAATCATCCTCAACGCGTCGGGAGACGCAACGGTCATCTTCAGCGAACCGCGATGGTTTGGCGGCATGGAGATGAATCTGCTCGATCTCCGTCAGACGGTTGGGGTAGAGTCCTGCTCCACACTGGTACTTGCTACCAGAACACCGTTGCGCGAAGGCAACAGATGGATGCAGGTACGCCTGACTGGCCTCACAGTTGTCGAGGTTGAAGATTCCGAGATACTGATCATGGAATCCGCCTATATCGGCACCCGGACCATTTTCCGTCCGGGCGAAGGCGTAGTCGCCAGCAGAGCGAACTACTGGCGGGACGTGATGGAATATGCCAGAGATGGCCGCTTCCTGCAGATCGGCTCGTTCAAGATCTGCGCCGATGAATGGACCCGCGGCTCGGTCCGGTCGGTAGAGTTCCATCTGGAGATGGATAGCGAAACAGTCGCTCTGCCACTGGACATGACTGCCTACGTCACCGAGTGGGACGGAGACAGCACCTATCTGGAAAACCGCGCGGTGTTCCTGCGTAACGGCGGAGCATACCGCTGGGAAAGCGCTCGGCCCGACGACTCGGCCGAACCGCTGAACTGGGGCGGATGCCTCAATTTCAACTGGAGTATGTGGGCGGCGCCGGACGAAGTATCCGAGCTCCGGATGTTTGTTGACGCGGTGGATGCCGAGGACAGCACGGTGCTTGCCGAGTATCCTCCCTACGGCATCCGCGGAGTAATGGATACTCCTCTGCCGTGGTCCCTGATTCGACTCATTGAGCCGGCTCCCGTCGCTCCACAGGTCAACCTCTACTGGACCGGCCGCGCCGATCTCAATCGCCGCGAATGGTTCGGCTGGGAAGAAGACCTGTTCGACTGCTGGCGATCAGCGGCGCCCGACGGCGAAGATAACCCTGCTCTGTCGTCCCGCGCCTGCAGCTTGGCTGGCATTACCGGCACGGTTCAGTACATTGATCCTCGCTTTCCGCCAACGTTGGAAAGCATTGAGGCATCCATCTACATGGAAGGATACACCTCAATTGATGTGATGATCTTCGTTACCACCAAGTGGGAAGCGGAGATCGTCTATCTTGAGCGGATGACCTTGTCCCCGGGCGAGAACCCGATCGCGATTCCACTTGATTATCGCTGGAACAGGGACACGGGTACCTCGTTTGAGTTCGGCATCGCGATACCGCCGCAAGAACTTGTCTCAACGGTTGAAGACGAATTCGGCTCGCCAGTAATCGGCCTGACTATGGAAAACGTGGTCGCGACCTACGTAGGCGAGGAGTTGCCAATCTCCATCTGGGCTCCGGAACGCCCCGGCACGTACGATTACGCCCGCAGACCGCTCCCATACACAGGTCCGGACATGAGATTTCACGTGCCTGAACTTTGGCTCGTGAGCCACGAAGAAGGGCCTGTGACTACCGTGGTGATCGGCGAGGAACGCACCGAGCCAATACGGCTTTTTGATGCGCGGGTACAAGCGCCATTCGGTGCAGTTACGGTGCATCGGCTCACGTTCGTGCACGGCACGAGCAAGGAGGAGCCACCGCTCGGAAGCGTTTGGCTCCAAATGGATGGCGCAACATATGTCCTAGTCTACTGGGACAGGGTCAACGCCATTTTCGAGCCGCCGAGCGACGCGACTGTAACCGTGAGCCAACAATCGTGGTCGTGGCTTGTGGTTTACGGCTCGCAACCGCTCGAAGAGACTGTTCCAAGCGAACCGCTCCACTTTCGGCTCGTTGATGTGGTGATAACGCCGCAAGACAGAGCCGAACCGGAGCTTGGAATGATAATCGGGCTCACCTTGGAGGGAGAGCCTATCTACCTCGACGAGGAGCATCCGGTAATGGGAATGCCGGTGCGGCTCATCGAATAACCAAAGAAACAGGAGGAAAGAAAAAACACCCCGTCGTGCGTCTGCGCGGCGGGGTGAATTATTTTTAAGAAAATCATTTTTTAAATCAACCGTTCGCATCCCCTGATTTCCAGTTTCTAGTTTCTAGTTTCTAGTTTCCAATTTCTAATTTCCAGTTTCTAATTTCTAATTTCTAATTTCTAATCTCCCTCTCAATCTCCATCAGCCGATTATACTTCTCCACCCTTTCCGAACGCGACACTGATCCGGTCTTGATAAATTCCGCGTTAACCGCCACCGACAAGTCCGCGATAAAGGTGTCAGCGGTTTCGCCAGAACGGTGAGAAATGGAAACCTTATATCCATTATTTTTCGCTAGATAAATCGCGTCAATTGTCTCGGAAAGCGTGCCGATTTGGTTTAACTTTATCAGCGCCGCGTTACCCACTTTTTCTTTTATCGCCCGGCCGATTCTTTCGGTATTCGTCACAAAAATGTCATCTCCCACCACCGCGACTTTTTTGCCTAAAACTTTTGTAGCCAGCTTCCAGTTTGCCCAGTCATCTTCTGACAGCGGATCTTCAATAGAAACAAACGGATATTTCTTGACCCAAGATTCCAGTTTTTGGATTACATAGCCAGCAGTGGCTGGCTGTTTGGGGCTATTGAAATAGTATTTGCCTTTGCTAAAAAATTCTGATGCCGCGATGTCCATGGCCAAATAAACATGCTTTCCCGGCACATAACCAGCGGTTTTGATCGCCTGCATAATAAATTTGATTGCTTGTTCGTTGTTGCTAAACTCGGGCGCGTATCCCCCTTCATCTCCCGCGCCGGTACTATATCCTTTTTCACTCAAAATCTTTCCCAGCGCGTGAAAAACTTCTGACCCGATTCTGACTCTTTCAGCGAATTTGTTATTGACCGGCACGATCATGAATTCCTGAATAGTTAAATGATTGTCCGCGTGCCGCCCGCCATTGATTATATTCATAGTCGGCAAGGGCATTCGGCAGCCTTTTTCCTTCAAGTGAAATGCCTGACGGATATGCTGGTATAATGGCCGGCGTTTGGAAACTGCCGCGGCTCGCGTTGCTGCCATAGAAACCGACAGTATGGCATTGGCTCCCAGCTTGCTTTTATTTTTTGTGCCATCCAGCGCGATCATTATTTCATCAACTTTGCGCTGTAATGCCGCATCCGCGCCATTCAACGCTTTCGCGATTATGGTATTAACGTTTTTCACCGCTTTTAAAACTCCTTTACCGCCATATCGGACACTGCTATCGCGCAATTCCACGGCCTCGTGCGCGCCGGTTGACGCGCCAGAGGGGACCGAAGCGGTGCCAGTTGAACCGTCATGAAGTATGACAACCGAACGAACCGTCGGATTGCCGCGCGAATCCAAAATCTCGTAGGCAGTAATCTGTTTTATTGATGTGGGTCTCATAGTCCAAAATGACAGCGTGTTTTACCTTATTTCAAACGTTACACTCACATTCAACCTAACATCAGCGCTCCCAGGTTCAATATCTGGCGCTCCGCCCCCAATGCCAGAATCCATCGCCATTGCCTCTGCCTTATAAGAATAAGCTTGAGAAGCATCATATTCATTATAAGCAACAATGCTGACCAAACGAACACCGAGCGCTTGCGACAAAACTCTGGCCTTTTTATAAACTTTTTCCAAGGCTTCAATTCTTGCCTGCTCTATATATACGTCTGCATCATCAATGGTAAACTGCAATCCGCTTACGCTATTCGCGCCCACCTTGCCGGCCAGCGCCAAAACAGCGCTTGATTTATCAAGATCGCGTATCTTCACGCTCACCGATTGGCTGACTTCATAACCCTGAAGCGCCCGCCCCTCGTCTTGGGTATAATTGTATTGCGGGTACACATTATAATTGCTGGTCTGAATATCATCTACACCAATTCCAAGCGCCTTAAGTTCAGCAATCAACTGATTCATAATCTTTGTATTTTGGACTTGGGCTTCTTCGACCGTACTGCCTTGCGCGGCCATACCCATTGTCGTCTGGGCGATATCTGGAACAGCCGTTACTTTGCCTTCTGCCTGGATCGTAATAACTCGTTCAGACTTATCAGCTTGGCCGATATAATTGAATTTTTGGACATTGTTTCTTATCAAAGTTCCCATCCATACGATGACATAAGCAAACAAAATAAAAAATAGGGTAATGAGAAGTTTGCGGACGAACTCTCCCAAGGCATGTTTTTTTATAAATGGGAGGCTGCAGCTGTTTTCAAAACAACAGTCGTGCTTGGCGGTTCCGTTGGTTTTGCCATTGCCGTTGGATTTTGATTGTGGGTTTTGTTTTTCTGTTGGCATATGTTTGAAATTAAAGATTAAAGATTAAAAATTAAAGATTAAAGATTAACTAACTTATTAATAGTATACACCATAATCTTTTAATCTTAAAATCTTTCAGTCTTTAATCTTCATTCTTTATTTTTCTCCAACGCCGCAATCCCCGGCAACTCCTTCCCAGCCAAATATTCCAGCATCGCTCCCCCGCCAGTGGAAACCAGATCAACATCCTCTTTCATCCCGACCAAATCCATCGCCTGCAGAGTCTCGCCGCCGCCGATCACGCCGAACGCTTTGCCTTTTGAACGCGAGGCAACCAACCGCGCGATAGCCAAAGTGCCCGCATCATACGGCTTTTGTTCAAAATATCCCATGGCACCGTTCCAAACAATGGTCTTGGCTTGCTTGATATACTTGGCGTACAAACGAATGGTTTCCGGGCCAATGTCGTAAATCCCGTAACCCGAATCCCGCAACCCGAATCCCAAATCTATTTGCCGAACATTAAATTTTTTTCCTTCTTTATCTCCTATAACTAAGTCAACTGGTTTAATCACTTTTTTATTACCGCAATAACGAATGGCATCTTTAAAATAATCTTTATCAATAAGCGAGCCGCCGACTTTATATCCTTTGGCCGCGAGATAGGTATTTACCAGTCCGCCGCCAATGAGAATATGGTCGGCTTTTTTTAATAAATTTTGCAAAATCGGAATTTTGGTTTCAATCTTTACTCCGCCGAGTACAACAACAAACGGCTTTTTGGGATTTTCCGTAACTTTGCTCAAACCTTCAATTTCTTTTTCCAAAAGCAATCCAGCATAACTGGGCAGATATTTTGCCACGCCGGTAACTGACGCGCTCGCTCGATGCGCCACGCCAAATCCATCCAGCACAAAAATATCCGCTAAACTTGCCAAATCTTTACTTAGTGTTCCGGTATCTTTTTTTTCATCAGATGAAAAACGAACGTTTTCTAGCATCACCACATCGCCATTCTTCATCTTCAAAACATCCTCTCTAACTTTTGCCACTTCGCAACTTCGTAACTTTATCACTTTTTTATTTAAAATCTCTGACAATCTATCAGCAATCGGCTTCACGCCAAACTCTTTCACTGCCTTTCCATCGGGCCTGCCTAAATGCGTTAGTAAGATCGCCTTCGCCTTTTTCTCCATCAAATATTTTATCGTTGGCAACGAAGCATGCAAACGACTATCATCCAAAACTTTTTTGCCTTTAACCGGCACATTAAAATCCACTCGTACTAATACGCGTTTACCTGCCAAATCACGGGCGTGCTTAATTGATTTAATAGACATATAAATTAACGTTTAGCGCCATTGTCATTCCGAGCGGAGTGAATCCCGATTCGCATCGGGATGAACGTAGCCGAGGAATCCCTTAACGCATGTTAACAAGCAAACTTCCCTAATCCTCCCAATGCGGATTTTTTTGTTTAATTAATGCTTGCTTCTTTTTTCTCGACCATTTTTTCAGTTGTTTCTCTCTCGTAATCGCTTCGCGCACATCATGGTATTCTTCCCAGTATATTAATTTTGAGCAGTCATATTTTTTGGTAAAACCGTCGTTTAATTTAAATCAGTGTTCAAAGTTTCTTCGGGCGATATTATTAGTGATACCGATGTAGAGTGTGCCAGTTGGGCTGGCCATGATGTAGACGTAATACAGGCGTTGCTACATATTCACTCGTTAAGGGATTCCTCAACTCCGCTTCGCTCCGTTCGGAATGACAGTGTGACCGCAAACAATCTCCGCCATCTCCACCAGCCGATTCGCGTAACCCCATTCATTATCATACCAAGCAATTACTTTCACTAGATCGCCGTCTACCACATAAGTCAAAGACAGATCAACAATCGCCGACCGCGCGTCGCCGATAAAATCTGAAGAAACTAGCGGTTCTGATGTAACGCCTAGTATCCCTTTCATTGACCCTTGGCTGGCTTTGGTAAAGGCCGCGTTCACCTCGTCTTTCGTCACTTTTTTTTTGAGCAGAACAGTAATGTCGGACAAAGAAACCGTAATCGTCGGCACGCGCACCGATAGCCCGTCAAACTTGCCCGCGAGTTCAGGAATGGTAAGCGCGGTCGCGACTGCCGCGCCGGTAGTTGTCGGCACCATGTTTTGAGCCGCGGCTCGGGCCTCGCGCAGATCTTTGGCCGGACCGTCCTGCAAAGGTTGGGTGGCCGTGTATGAATGAATAGTAGTAAGCAAGGCTTTGCGCACTCCAAAAACATCTTCCAGCGCTTTCATCACCGGCGCGACGCAGTTGGTTGTGCACGAAGCGTTGGAGATAATCGTTTCGCCCTGGTACTTTTTCTCGTTGACGCCAATCACAAAAGTTGGCGCGCCGCCCTTGCTCGGCGCTGAAATCACCACCTTTTTCGCGCCCGCTTTGAGATGAAGCTCTGCTCCTTCTTTTTTGGTGAATTTTCCGGTGCACTCCAAAACTACGTCAACTTTTAATTTTTTCCACGGCAAAAACGACGGATCTTTTTCCGCGAACACGGGAATTTTTTTATTTCCCACGATCAAATGCTTTTCATCATGCGACACTCTCGGCGCGAAATCAGGATACGCTGTGTCGTATTTTAGGAGATGCGCGAGCACCCGGCTCTCGGCGATGTCGTTCACCGCGACAATCTGCAAGTTCTTTTTTGTCCACGCGACTTTGAAACTATGACGGCCGATGCGGCCAAAACCGTTGATGGCGATCTTTATCATATTTTTTATTATAAATTATGTGTTTACTGGCTCATACGCAATTTATGGCTACCTTGGGTCAAACGGTGAACTGATGAGAGATAAAATATACGCGACGCGGCTCATTTTCTTTATTGGTAGTCCGTCAACCCTACCTCTGTCTCCTCCCCTTATGAGGGGAGGAGAACCAGATAAGCAAGGTCAACTTAAATCCAATCGTTAGCCCCTTTCCCTTCATAAGGGAAAGGGGTTGGGGATAGGGTTGTCGGATCACCGCGGAGAGGGAGGAATACCCTATATTGCGCATGATCCTGTTTACTGTATTGTCATCCCTAATTATATCTTATTTTTGTTTCTAGCACAAGACAAAAAAACACAAAAATCAAAACCCCTTCTTTGCCAACCACGCAAAGAAGGGGTAGTTTCTAAATCGTATCAAATCTGAATCGCAATCTTACAGCAAATTCAGTTTTGCCATAGTCAGTGGACCCATACTGCCAGTGCTTGCGATACTATTCGCCGCTTGGAATTTCTTTACTGCTTCGGTCGTCGCTGGGCCAAAATTTCCATTGGCTTCAATATTCGCGGAGAAGAATCCCAAAGTTTTGAGTTTGAGCTGGAGCTGTTTTACCGCTTCGCCTTCATCGCCTTTTTGGAGTAATTGGGTGAATTTGTATGAAGTAATTTTTTCTCCCAACACGCTGCCGCTCGCGCTTGATTGCAAAACTTCTCCGTCGGAATATGTTTCGCTGTCATCAATAGCGACGATCCTGTCCCACCTGAAATTGAGCGAGTTGAAAGTCGCCTCGTTTTTCACATGCCGCCTGACTTGTTTGGTCGCATCTTGCGGATTTGGTTCCAAACGATACACCTTGGCATTATTCTTGTACTTAATCAAAGTATAGTTTGGGTGATGATTGGTGAAGTTAATTTCCGAACCAATGGTGTATTTGTCCAAGAGTGTAGTGTCAATATCCTCAATCCAATTCCAACTGTATTTAAGGGCATTAAAAACCGCTTCAGAGGTAATCCAATACTTCTCCGTTCCCAATAACAAATAGACTTTTGGATCACTGACGATCTTTACCAATGCGCCGTACTTCGGATCATATTTCGGTCCCCAAGGCATAAAGCCGAGATTATCATTTGGTATGGCTTGCAGATCCGACTTGACGGCAACCAACACGTTTTTCCATGCGGTGAAATAGGTGAAGAAAACCTTGGGATTGAGAAATGGCCGCTTCTTGCATTCTTCAGTAATGTAATAAATAGCTGAAGAATCAGAACTCTTATACGCCATGCCTGCGGTAAGGGAACACCCTCCGGCCTTAGCTTCAACCTTCGTTTCTTTCTTCGCTTCTTCCTGTTTTTGAGCAGTGTCTTGGCCGGTTAAATTAATAAAGTCAGAAGTTAATAAGCTTGTGCCGCCGGTGGCTGAAAGAAATTTCACATATACGGTCTTGGCGCCATTTCCTGGTGTCAATGTCCAAGTGGATGTAACTGTGTAAGGGATATAAGAAGCGCCGGCAAAACTGCTGTCATTGGAAATAACCATCTGAGTCGCATTAGTAACATTAAATGTCAGAATTACACTGCGAGAAACAGTTGATCCATCATTATTATTAATTACCACTGAATTGGCCCCTAAAACAGGCAGTGTAACAGCAGTCCCTGCGCCCCCGCCTTCGTTGCTAGTGGGCGGCGCTGCCGGAGTAACTCCGCTGGAAGCAGATGACATGGCTGATTCCAAACCGCCAGTATCAGCCGCTGTCACTTTATAATAATAAGTTGTGCCATTAACTGCCGATGAATCAGTATAACTAGTGCTGGTAAGATCTGAGCTGTTTAACTGGGTGTATGTTCCGCCAGCGCTGGTAGAACGATAAATTTCATAGCCAAGCAGATCAGCCAAGACGCTTGCGTCAGCATTAGTCGTTGGGGCAGTCCAAGTGATAGCAACCGTAGCATTGCCTGCTGTCGCTGTTATGCCAGTCGGGGCAGAAGGCGCCAAGCCATCGGACGGAACAATCGGATTGAAAACAGAGAAGTGTCCAGTCTGGCCAGTAAAGGCGACTGTGGAAGCGCTGGTTGATGGTTCAATGAAATTGCCGCTGGAATTTTTATAGGCAATAGTCGTCGGTAAATTCTGCCAATTGTCTGCTGTGCTATCCCAGCTGCCCATCTTTATTTTCTGCAATGCGGCGACGGTAAGCGTACCAAGAGAAGTCGTTAATTCCGCGTTGCTGTAAGAAGCCGAGACCGCTACATCCTTGTTAAGCAAAGTAACCGCGCCGCCATCATTATCATAACTGGTTATAGTCTTGGCTTCATTTCCGATCGGCGCGCCCGACCCTCCGCCGACAACATTTGATGTTTCTTTTTCACTCAAAGAATAAGTATTGGCGCTGCTGCCCAAAGCGGCTTCCGGGGCGCTAATGCTTAAATTAGCGGCGCTATCGCTAAATGAAGCGCCGCTTTGCGGGGTCAAGGACATTGATGCGGAACCAGCCAAAGTAGAATTAGTCGCGGTAATATTTATATTTATGCCGCTGGCTCCTGCCGCGCCAACGTTCACCACAGTAGTATATGACTTTTCTGAATAGCCATCAGCAGAGGCAGACACTTTCCAGTCGCCGCCAATCACATATATAGTATAAGCGCCATTAGTGCCGGTATTAGCCGTGGCAATACCGCCGCCCAATCTTTCCGCCCGCACCGTCGCTCCGCTTACCGCGGTGCCGCTGGTTTGAATCGTGCCGGTAATAGTATAGGTCGCGGCGGTAGTAGTCGCGTTGACTGTGCCATTGGCGTTGATGATTACGGTGGAAGCAGTGTCAATATATCCATCTTTGTCCGCCTTTACTAAATAAGTGCCGCTGGAAACTTTGGCGCTGTAATTTCCGCTGGAATCAGTTTGCGTTTCAACTGTTTCACCGGTTGAAGTATTTTCCAGATGCACTGTGGCGCTAGTTAGAGCTGTTCCATCAGCGTCTTTAACTGCGCCATTAACAAATTTCAAGTCAGGCAATTTTACGTTTATTGTTTCCGTGTTTCCATCCACTTCCACTTTCCAAAAACCACTCGCGGCCGTGGAAGTGGCCAACACGGTGTTATTATCGCCGTAAACATTCAGAGCGCTTTGAGAAATGCCCGGAATACTGATTTCCAATAAATACATGTTAGCCGGATTGGTGCTGGTAACCGCGTTTAAAGCGTTGGCCACATCAAATTGGGGTAATGAAACAGTAGTGGAAGGTGTGTTGCTAAATGATTCAGTTTTTTGAATCTTGCCGCCAATCTGCTGAAAATCAATCACCGCGTCAACTGTGGTAGTTGGCGCGCCATTCGCGTCTAAGATATTTACTGTAACCGTGCCGCTCTTCGGAGCTAAGACATCATACGGCGCGGTGGTGACTGCGCCAGCGCTATTAACCACCAGGCTTTGCGTGGAAGACGACATCTCGCCGTAAGTTGGGGACCAAACTTTCATGGTAAAATTGCCCGGCGGAAGTTTTAAGGTGGAACTGCCATTGGTATCGGTCATTCCAGAATTGAAATAAGCGTCGCCCGCGCTGGTTGTGCCTTGGATAATAACCTGCGCGTTGCTTACTCCTTCGCCGCTGTCCAAAACTCCATCCGCGTCCGCGTCAACTGCCACGCTCTTGGTAAAAGTCGCGTAATTGGTTGAGGCGGTATTAGGTTCAAAATTTTGTCCGCTGACTGACGCGCTAGTGACCGAAATTGTCTTTTCCGGCAGTTTGCCATAATCCGGCGTAAACACATTCACTTTCCAGGTCCCGCTGCCAACATACAAAGTATAGTCGCCGGAAGAATTGGTAAAGGTGTTGGCATTGCCCGGACCATCGGAACGATAAGCGCTGATTGACGCGTTCGCTGTCGCGTTGGTGCCATCAGTCACGCGGCCGCTAATGGTATAGGCCGGTTTGCTGATAGTTAAAATCAAATCCGTGGTGGCCATTGTAGCCAAAGCTACAGCCGTGCTTGAACCATCTATATAAACATTAGATCCGACAATGTTGATCGTTTTTTCCGCTCCGCCCGGCATGCCTGACACATCCGCGCCAATTTTGTAAGTTCCGGTGGCAAGGGTAATTGAGCCGGTACCGTCTGAATTGGCTGACGTATCACTGCCAAATCCGCCATTCGGCGAATAAGCAAACACATGGGCGTTGGCGATCGCGCTGCCGGACGCGTCTCTAACTATAAATTTAATTGTTTTATCCGCAGTAGATATGTTGAAGGTAAGAGTGCTGGGATTAACTGAACAGGCGCTCGGGCATCCGCTGACCAAAACTTCTCGCGGTTTCGGCGGCATCCAAGTGGTGGGCGCTGATGGACCGCTCTTGCCAAATATCTCGGTTGACATCTGCGGACCAAAGCCAACCATCCAAATCCCATTGCTATTTAATTTAATGCTATTGGAAGTGTCATTCGTTAAAATGCCGTTTAAAGTTGATGTCGCTTTGCGGAACGATCCGGGCCCGCCGGCAAAGATATCAATCGTATTATTACTGAACGTTCCGCTGATATTCAGAGTTACCGCCGCGCCGGTGGAAGCGTCGGTTACAGAAATATTTCGCGTGCAAATATTTGACGGACAATCTGTGGCATTGACATTTATCGGCATCGGAAAGCTGGCAGTATAACTTGTTCCGCCGGCTTTGAAATACTGCTCAACGCCAAGCATGTAAGTGCCGGCGCTCAAATTCTGGAACATGAATTCGCCATTATTCCCGCCATAACGGCTGCTAGCTGATGAGCTGGTCATGGGGCCGGTCATTGGCGACATCAAAAACACATTCGCGCCATTGATGCCGGAGGCGGTAGTGGTCACCACGCCGCGAACAGTAAAGTCGCCGGCCGCGGTGGTAAAGAATGAACCTGATGATAAACTCTCCAGTAAAGTGCCGTCGGTTTTCTTTGTTTCCACTGTGGCGCTGTTGCCCGAGGTATCAATGCCTGAAGAAATGGTAGAATTGGTAATTTGAGCGATATCAAGACGCAGATAATCATGCTGATCCCCGTCTCCGCTCGTTAAATTCGCCGTACCGCGGCGAGTGGCTACCGCGCCCAAAATTACTCTGACTACGCGCGTGGTGGCATTAACGATTACGCCATCAGCTGACTGGCCGCCAGTCGCAAATCCGTTAGGTAGCGTGCCTTCGGCAGTACCAAAAACAACCGTGCCCGGACCCGGACCGTTCAAGTCGCTGTTAGGCGGACTGTTGGTATCTTTTTTAGCATTGCTCACATCCGTGCCTTCCGGAAAAGTAATATCAATAAATCCGGCATTGGGAACTTGGTAAGAGATCGGCGCCTCCACGCCATAAATGGTGCTAACACCGGCCATTTTGTTAAATGGATAAACCTTGACACCCGGAGCAAAACCAATGCCTGAATCAAGGAAAGTGCCGACCATTGGAGGAGGCCCACCCATCATGCCGCCTTGCATAATATTGCCGTCGGCACCCATCATCGGACCCATACCCATGCCGCCGCCAAAGCCGCCGGTTTTGGCGCTGGATTGCGCCGTAGTGGTCGCGGCATTACCGCCCGTCGCTAATGTATTGAAACCGATATCTTTTACTGTACTGCTCACCACTATATTAAGCAGAGTGGAACCCACGGTTACCACATTAGTAAAATATGAAGGCGTAAAACCGCTGATGGACACTGAACGCGAGGATGGATCATAAGACAGGGTAGCGCCTAAAGGCAGGGCATGAGATTCGGTAACAGCGCCGGCGCTGCTTACCATGCGCACGAGATAGCGCGCCGGATTCAAAACACTGGCGGCATAATTCCCATCGCTGGCTGTTACACTCAACATTGGCTGGGAATAAACTATTTTCATGGAAAAATCACTGGCTTGAGCGGAAACCACGCTTGGCGAAGAAGTATCAGCGCTACCAGTCGTGAAAGTGCGGAGCAAGGCCGCAGCCAAAGCCCGGCCTGCCAAATCTTGAACATCAGTTGTTACATTTATAGTATAAGTGCTGGTGGCAGTTAGAGCGTATGACGGGACAAAAGTGGCGGTGCGATTGTTTGGATCATACGTCAAATTGCCCGCTACCGCGGTGGAACCAATTTTCAAAGAAACAGAATTTTCCGTAATAGTGGCGGGGTTCATTGTTTCGGAAAAATTGATCACAATCGGCCTAATAGTGGAAACAGCTGTAGCTGATGCCGCCGGAATAGTGCCGGCGACAGTCGGAGCAGTGGAGTCGGCTCCGGTGCCAGTTTGGAAATCCGATCGATACATCGCGTTGGTGGCATAACCGCCGACGGGATTGCCCATCGGTATACCCTTGGCAGATGATAAACCGCCTAGTACTTTAACTCTATAATCACTGCTAACAATCAGATTAGCAGTTGAGGAAACAATCACAATTTTATTACTGGCGTCCAAACTGTTGGCGGCGGCAACTAAACTTTCTGATTCGCTGGCCGTATTCGCGCCAGTAACTTTGTATAATTTGACATTGGCCAAATTAGCATCTGTATTCTGTATGGCTTCGGAAAAAGTAACAAAGGCCTTGCTATTGAGTGATACATTAACTTTGCCCGGTACCGGCTGACTGCCTACTACATACGGCGGAAAAGAATTGCCAGTGCCAAAACCCGTAACTGCGCCAGGCGCGCTAAACATTCCGCTCGCGGTAGAAAACATTAGGACATAAGCGCCGCCAGGTCCATTGCCGCTCACTGGATTGCCTACAGTATCTTTGGCGCCGGGAGTAATAAATAATGTATAACCCCTGCCAGCGGTCAGAGTAGCGGTTGGCGTAAATCTTGCCTGCGTTGTAGAGCCCGGTATCATGGCCGCTGATCCGCCCATTTTGGTATCACTCCCTGCTTCAGTGAGATAGATATTAGAGCCCGCGTTGCTGGCATCAGTATCAACGATGGTGGTTGTATCCATGGCTTTACTAAAAGTGATATCCATTGTAGGCGCGCCGCCAGACGGAGATTGAGTTGGGAAACCCATCATCCCGGGCATTGGGAAAGAACTGACCACGCGCGGCATATTATAATCACCGCCTTGGCCCATATTACCGCTATAAAGAGTCATCGTGCCAAGGCTGACCAAACCGGTCGGCGGCAAGAAAGTGGAAATTGATTGATCAACATAACCATCTTTGGCGACCTTAACTTGCATACCGCCGGATGGACCGACATTAGTGAAACTAAAAGTGCCATCATTGCCAGTAGTGGCGGCAAACTGCTTGCCGTCAATCCAAACCGTAGCGCCGCCAACACCGGCGTTTGAACTATCATTCACTGTGCCGGAAATCGTGGCAGTACCGAGATTGCCTTGACTGACATTGACTGATAAAGCCTTGGATATTTGCAACGCGGCCGTCTGAATGCCGGTGCCGCTAGTATTATAAGTTACGGAATCAAAACTTGGATCATTGGTAAAGACTCTAGTCTTGGCAGGGATCACTGAATCAGCCGCTTGGAGATAATATCTAAAATAATTTTTAAAATTATTCCAAGGAGTGGTGGTAGGCGTAAACTTATACCAACCAGCGCCAATACTTACGCCATAAATCGGTGTTGATGAACTTGGCTGGCAGGTATTGGTATCATCAGTACAAAAAATCAACTGGGTATTAGCCGCGGGTGGAGCGCCGCCATCATCGGAAATTCTAGCGACTACATTAAAAGTTGAACTGGCGCTCGCGGTAAAAATCGGCGCGGACTGAATATTTGGCGCCTGATTGTTGTCCCCGCCCCAAGAACCCAAATTAGGAGCTTCAGCAAGGCTGGCAGCACTTTGTGGAAGCGGAACAGCGCGCGCCACAAAATCAAAATTATTATTCTGCGTATCAATGCCATTGCCTTGCGCCGCGTGAGTACCCCCCGCGGCCAAAGTCGTTGGCGTGGAATCATTCAGAGCTTTGCGTTCAATTGATTGCCCGTTGTTAATTAAAGCGCTAGCCGCTCCGCCATCGCAATTAGCAGTTACCGGATGAGCGCCCCAGCAAACCTTGTCTAAAAGAGCGGTGGAAGAAGCAGCGCTATTGCTGATATATAAAGCGCCATTGGGCACAATAGACAAAGTAGAGGTGGCATAAACAGCGTCTGCCGCGCCGGCAGCGGAAGCAGAAGCCGGAGCAATCAAAAGGAATCCTCGCGCGGGAATGCCCGCGCCATTGTTGCGCCAGGTCAAAGTTACATTATTATCAACTGTGCCTGCCGCGTTGATAATATGCAATTTTAAACTGGAAGTGGGGACAATACCGCCGGAAAGATTATAAATTTCCACAAACTCATCAAACTGATCCGAAGCCGTGCCAGCCTGAATTTCCGAAATAGCCAAAGGCTTGACACCGCTATAAATAACTGTTGGGCTGATGTTGGCATTGGCCATGCCCATAGTGCTTTTTACATCAGCGCTTACGGCAATCAAACTTGTTCCCGTAGAAACCAAGGTGGCGCCGCTGGCGCTTACCCGAACAGATTTGTTATCCGGCAAAACCGTCACCGAAGTTACGGCTGACGCGCCCGCGCCGCTAAAAGAATAATTGAGAGTAGAAGTGGCTACACCAGTGTTTAGATCCAAAAAATCAGTAAAAGTAACATCTACAGTGGTGGCATTAACATAAGCGACATTAGACACGCTAAAACCGCCCCAACCTCCGCCACCGCCGGCGCTAATAGCCTTGGTACCGTTCAACGCGGTAACAGTTGGCGAAACGACTGAAGTAATAATTCCATTAGCGGCCATGTAAACCAAAATAGAATCTGGCGCCGCCCAAGTAGAATCAGTGGAGATAGTCACAAAAAAACTGGTCGCCGGATCACCAGTAACAGCCAGAGTATTATTACTGCCGGTAGTAATAACCGAGGTGCTGGTAGTCACTTTTACTACCGCCAATGTGCCGGCCAAACTATCGCTCTGCGGATCAAAATAATTATTGCCATTACTGTCTTTCCAAACTTTCAGTTCTCTAATGTGATCGGCCAAGGCGTTATCAGTGACCGCGGGGCCGGTATTATTAGCAATGGTCACGGCCACGCTTAAAAGGGTTTCCGAGTCAGACGCGTTTAACGCGAAACGGATCAACGGCATATCAAAACTGCTGGCCGGAGCCATCATGCCGCCTGGAGGAATCAAATCAAAAGCGCCGGTGGCGGTAATAGCCGCGTAAGCCGTTTGAGGGATTAAAAAAGAAATTCCCGCTGACCACAAAATAGTGGTGAAAATTAAAAAAGCGCGCATCAAACGATTGGCAACTTTCAAGCGCGGACGCATGCTTTGGCGTAGAAATTGATACAACATACTCATACTGTTTATGAATTAAAAAATTATGAATTAAAAATTTTAAAAAGTAATGCAAAAAACACCATCTTTATTTTAAAAGATAAATTTTATTATCTCTTGTGTCTTACCCAGTAACACAAAAATTTTTAGATTAGAAGAATAATTCAAAACTATTATAACACTTTTTTAAGTTGTCAACAATTAGTTGTGCTAACATCTGTGCATAAGTTCTTATTATTAGGTTATGCGTTTGGCGTCAATGTCATTCCGGGGTTAATGCTAAACACGCAAGTCCTAATAATAACAAATGTAACGAGCGCTAATATGCTGTGAATTACGAAACGTCATTATTTGTCATTCCCGCGGAGGCGGGAATGACAAGTTGATGACAAAATGGCGTTCGGCGACAGTCCCCTGTTGGGTGAAAAACCGATCAACGCGGTAGTCCGACAACTCATCCTCTGTCTCCTTCCCTTATGAAGGGAAGGAGGACTCGTTAAGAGGGTTCATTTTTAACTCAATCGCTGTCTCTCTTCTCTTTTTAAAGGAAAAATGATTGACGATTGAATAAAGTTAAACTTACTTAACAGGTTCCCTTTCCCTTTCATAAGGGAAAGGGACAGGGATAGAGTTGACGGACTACCGCCGTCCCAGGAGACAGAGGAAGAGTTGTCGGACTACCACCCAAACAGAGGACTGTCGCGGCAATAATTAAAATTAAAAGACCTCATTGGCCGCATGAGGTCTTTTTATTCTATATTGCTTGTTCACTAATTCAGGACGCTAGCTGTTCTTCTACCTCTGCGACAAAATCACATTTCTTTTTTTCAATCCCTTCGCCCAATTCATACCTGGCAAATCTGCGCACTGTTATTTTTTCCCCAATCTCCGATGTTTTTTCTATCAGCAGCTGTCCTATTGTCTTATCTTCATCTTTTATAAAGGGCTGTTCCAACAGACATGCCTCGCTGTAAAACTTCTTCAGCTTGCCTTCTATGATTTTTTCAATAATATCATTTGGCTTGCCCTCTGTTTTTAATTGCGCGCGATATATTTCTTTTTCTTTTTCTCTCTCATCAGGCAAAACATCCTCGCTAGATATATATCTCGGCGAAGATGCCGCGATATGCATTGCGATATCTTTTACCAAATTCTGAAAACTTTCTGTCTTGGCCACAAAATCTGTCTCGCAATTAATCTCCAACAATACACCCGTTTTCCCGCCAGCGTGAATATAGCTGGCGACAACGCCTTCAGCCGCGATCTTCCCGGCGCGCTTGGCAGCTTTGGCAATGCCTTTTTCCCGAAGAATATCAACCGCCTTATCAATGCCTCCGCCCGCTTCTTCCAGCGCTTTTTTGCAATCCATCATCCCCGCGCCAGTCTGCGCGCGTAATTTAGCAATGTCTTGAGTATTTGTGTCCATAAATATTTCCAATTTTCATCCGCCAGTCCAAAGGACTCCTTCGTGAGCTGGCGGACTAATTTCTAATTAGCAGGTTGTTCTTCCTCAGATATTTTTTCAATTCTGGAATAATGAACGACCCCGCAGCAAGCTGACGGGGTATCCATCAAGGAAGTATTTTTTGAAAAACCTACGGTTTCTCAAACTCTTCCCTGCAAGGAAACCCCAAAGCAAGCTCATGGGGAATAAATTGATTTAAAGGAATGACAAATTGAGCCTCGCGGCGAAATTTGTTATGCTAGCGGTAACGAAATTCGTCCCGCGAGGGACTTATTTCGTCATTCCTTAATCTCCAAAATCTCCAATTTCCAATTTCCAATTTCTCTTCGTCATTTAACCACGCTTTGTTTCTTCTCAAAATCTTCCCTTCCTTCTTTAATCGCCTCGGACATAAGCCCGACTATCATCTGAATGGATTTAACCGCATCATCGTTTGCGGGAATAACATAGTTCGCTTTTGTCGGATCAGCGTTTGAGTCGCAGACAGCGATAATTGGCACTCCCATCCTAATCGCCTCGGTAACTGCGGTTTTCTCTTTTTGCATCGCCGGCGCAAAAAGCGCGTCTGGCAATTTATCAAGGCTGGAAAGCCCGGCAAGCGACTTATCCATATCTTCAAGCTGTCTCGCGATATCAAGCTGTTCTTTTTTTGTATACTTTGCCAACTCTCCGCTTGCCTGCTGTTCTTTCAATGAAAGATATTTATTGATCAGCCTTTTTATTTCTGTAAAATTGGTCAAAAGCCCGCCCACCCATCTATTAACCAAATAAGGCATGCCGCACGCTATTGCCGCGTTTTTTACTATCTCCTTTGCCTGCGGCTTGGTGCTGATAAACAATATTTTCTTGCCTTCCGCCGCCATTTGCTTTACCGCGTCAAGAACCTCTTGAAGTTTGGTTTGCGTCTTCTCCAGATCGAGAATATGAACGCCGGAACGTTCCGCAAAAATGTACTCCTTCATCTTTGGATGCCAACGCGATGTTTGGTGCCCAAAGTGGATGCCGGCCTGAAGCATCTCTAGAATGCTTGGTATTTTCATAAATTTTTCCTTTTAACCCCCCCTTCTGCCGCCCCGATTATAAAATTGGGGAGGAAAAATTGCAAAAGGTGAGAGATAGATTAAGTGGCGATATTATAATAAAAAACAGTTTTTTTGTCAATATTCCCGTTTTAAATAAAAATGTGCTATACTTCATTATTATAAAATATCTTTGAATTACGAAACTCCTAAAATTGTCATTCCGAGCGGAGTTCCGATTCGCATCGGGACGGAGCCGAGGAATCCCTTAACGAGTGAATATACAACAGCACCTATTATATTACATGCGTTAAGGGATTCCTCGGCTGCGTTCATCCCGATGCGAATCGGGATTCACTTCGCTCGGAATGACAGTTTTGTGAGTTTCGTAATTCAAAGTAAAATATGCAAAATGCTTCCCGCAAACCATGGTACAAAACATTAAGCGGCCTTATTTTTTTAATAATTCTAATTATATTCCTTTCAGTCATGGCGGTTTTTGCGGTTCTGTTTGGCTACTACAGCTGGCAATTAAAATTCGCGGAGTCAGAAAAAATAGAAAAATTTGAACAACAATTCAGCCACCATTTTACCATCGATGAATCACTCGCGAAAACACCCTCGGCATCCATTCTTGAAAAAGATATCGCCGCTTTTATCCGCCCGAACAACCCGACTTTTGGAGACGCGGCCGCGCCAATAACAATCGTCGCTTTTCTTGATTTTGAATGTCCTTTTTCCCAAGAATCTTATCCGATCTTCAAAGAAGCAGCCCTAAAGTACGAGCCGGTTATCCAAGTGATTTTTAAACATTTTCCCTTGAGCACAATACATCCGTCTTCTCTAGACGCCAGCCTGGCCGCGGAATGCGCGCGCGAACAGAATAAATTTTGGGATTATTATAACGCGGTATTTGAACAAAAAAAATTAACCAAAACCTCTCTCTCCACTTACGCCAAAGAGCTTGGTCTGAATGAAAAAATATTCACCGCCTGCCTGGATGGAAAAAAATTTGTCAATCAAGTCCAACAAGACCTGCGTGATGGCCTAGAACTCGGCGTGCGAGGCACGCCGACATACTTTGTGAATAATAAAAAAATTGAAGGAGTGATGACGAAAGAACAATGGGATAATATTATTCTCAAAGAAATGGAAAAATGAATACGAGAACGAAATAGGAAATAGAGAAATATAGAGAAATATAGAGAAATAATGTGGAAATAAATTGTCCCGCAGTAAGCGGGATCCCGCTTACTGCGGGAGAAATAAAAAATAAATAGATATTTGTAATTTGTTATTTGTAATTTGTTATTTATTAAAATTATGGATATTAATGTTAAGACAAAATATTTTTTAACTCTAACCGCGCTGTTTGTTTTGTTATTGCCCGGCATCGGCATGGCCAGCGCGCAGCCAAACGACCCTAGGTGCTTCAC